>NZ_LPMU01000060.1:0-88450 GCF_001534535.1 Burkholderia sp. MSMB1459WGS | reverse complement strand
ACTCTTCAGTTCAAACCTGTTACTGTTTTCGGTTCTTTCGAACCGGTCGCTCACTCAAAGCTGACAGGAATATGAATTGCTTCATAAACCTGACTTACTTTAGTGTGAGACTCTTGATACTTTTGCTATCTGATCCGAGGATCAGCTCGCTTCCATCAAGCGCCCACACTTATCGGCTGTTAATTTTTAAAGAGCATTCTGCGAGGGATCCTGAACCCCTCAGCAGCGCTGCGTTTTCAGCAGCAGAGAAGCGAGATTATTAACCGTTTTTTGAAACTCGTCAACAACTTTTTTAACTACTTCGTTGCGACGACTGCGGTTTAATTTCGTATGCGCTGGAGTCGCTACAACCGACTTCAACAGCACCGCTTCCCTTCTTCCCCCGCGCCGCGTTTCCGTTAGCGCGAAAGAGGCGAGATTCTAAGCACCTGCCTCCGTCTCCGCAACCCCCTTCGTGAAATATTTTTGACATGCGGTGCCCGCGGCCGTCGAGCCTCTCGATTGGTCATATATATAAGCGAGCGCGGCAGCAGCAGCCGCGCTCGCCCGCGAACCGCCCCGCCGCATCGAACGCAACCTGCGTCGCTCACCGTCCCACCATCGCCCTCACCACGCCGTCGCGCCGAATCAGCCCGTGATACAGCGCAGCCGCGAAGTGCGCGAGGAACGTCAAGAAGAACAGATAGGCCAGCACGCGATGCGCAACCCGAAGCCACGCGAACGTCACCGGATCGGCCGACACCAGCGCCGGCAATTGCACGCCGCCGCCCAGCGTCACCGGATATCCGCCCGCCGACAGCATCGCCCAGCCGATCAGCGGCATCGCGACCATCAGCGCATACAGCACGAGATGCGACCCGTGCGCGGCCACCTTCTGCCACCCCGGCAGATCCTCGGGCAACGCGGGCGGCTTCGACAGAATCCGCACGACGATCCGCACACACACCAGCACCAGCACCGCCACACCCAGCGGCTTGTGAATCGCCACCAGGACCTCGTGCCGCGCGGAAACCGACGCCACCATTCCCACCCCGATGAACAGCATCGCGAGGATCATCGCGGCCATCACCCAATGCAGCACCCGCGCCGGCCAGCTAAACGTCGTCGAAGCCTTCATCATCGTCCCTCCCCACTCAATCGCGCCACGCCCGCCACGCCGGCCTCTTCACTCGTGCGACGCAGATACGAATCCGCATACGCGGCCGAGCGCGCCGCCAGCAACGGATCGCCCGACACCTGGATCCCCTGCGGCAGCACCGTCGGGTCGTAATTCACGTCGCGGCACGGGCCGCTGTCCTGCGCCTCCACGCGATCGAGCACGAGCGTGCCGGCGTCGATCGTCGTGCGCTGCGCGGGCCAGATCTTCGTCGCGTCGTCCACCGGGTCGCCGGGCTCGGCCAGCGTGACCAGCAGCTTCCACTTCTGCGCACCGGCCGCGATGCGCTGCGTCACGTCCTGTTGCAGTACGTTCGGATCGGCGGCCGTCGCGACGTCGCCGGCGCCCGCCGTCTGCTCCGGCACGACGCGCCACCGCACCGCCTGGCGCTTGCCGGCCGCGTCGACGAAGTAGAACGCGTTCAACCCGTAATAGCTTTCGGTGACGTAGCTTGCGCTCGGCTTCGCACCCTTCACCCATTGCAGGAAGGCGCCCGCCTCCGGATGCGCGCCGAAAAACGCCTTCACCTTCGCCGGGTCCGGTTTGCCTGTCTTCGGATCGGGCCGCGTCGCGAGCGTCTGCTCGTAGAACGCCTGCGGCGTCGCCACCGGAAACACCGGCATCGCGTTCATCCCGGTCCGCCATTGCTCGCCGTCCGGTGCGGTGAGCTTCAGCGCGAGGCTGCGGATCGGCACGCTGCTGTCGGGCGCGTACGGGTTGCCGCCCGGCAACGCGAAGCGCCCGATCACCGGCGTGCGCACCGCCTTGAAGAACGGCGCGACCGAATACGCGCTCGCGGCGCCGTTGCCTTCGAAGTAGCCGGTCACGCACACGCCCTTCGCGTGATTGCGCCGAAAGCCCGGGTGGACGCCGCTGTTGGTCTGCAGCGCATCGACGAGCCGGTGCGGGGTCAGGCGCGCCGGCGCGAGCCACCCGCCGGCATACCCGAACGCCGCGGCCACGCCGGCCACCGCGCCGCCGATCACGGCCCAGCGCCACCACCCGCGCCCGGGCTCGCGCTGCGGCGAAGAAGACGAAGATTGCTTCATGAATGCACTCCCGATCGTCAGATCATTGTCGAACGCGCGTAGGACGCCGCCCGCGCCGCTTTATTCCACGAAAAGTTTTTTCGTATGCTGGAGGGAATAATCGGTGCCGACCGGCGTCCTACGCGGCACTACGACCCTTTCGGCAACCGGCCCGGCCATGCCCTCCACCGCCCTCGACGACGACGCGTTGCGCGAACTCATCCCCCGGCTGCGGCGCTTCGCGCTCTGGCTGGCGCGCGACGTCCATGCGGCCGACGATCTCGTCCAGTCGACGCTCGAGCGCGCGCTGTCGCGCTGGACGAGCCGTCGTGACGACGCGTCGCTGCGCAGTTGGCTCTTCACGATCCTGTACCGGCAGTTTCTCGACGGCAAACGCAGCGCGAAGCGCTACGCGTGGCTGCTTGGCCGCATCCACGACGACGAAGCGCACTGGCCGTCCGCCGAACGCGAATTCGCGGCGCGCGCGACACTCGAGGCGTTTGGCCGGCTCACCGACGAACAGCGCAGCCTGCTGCTGCTCGTCGCGGTCGAAGGCTTCACCTATCAGGAAGTCGCCGACCTGCTCGACGTGCCGATCGGCACCGTGATGTCGCGGCTCTCGCGCGCGCGCCAGGCGCTGCGCCAGCTCAGCGACGGCGAACTGCCTGCTCCCTCCTTGCGGTTGATGAAGAAATGAACACGCCTCCGAACGAACATGACCTTCAGGCCTATGTCGACGGCCAGCTCGACGACGATGCGCGCGCCGCGGTCGAACGCTATCTCGCGCTACATCCGGAGCGCGCGGAACAAGTGAAGCAATGGCAGCAAGACGCGCAGCGGTTGCGGGCCGCGCTGGAGAGCGTGCGGATGCCGGCGGACAATCCCGCGCTCGATCCGGCGGCGATTCGCGGCCGGCGGGCGGAGCGCACGCGGGTGCGGTTCGCGATGGCGGCTTCGTTCGTGTTCTGCGTCGGGCTCGGGACGTTCGGCGGATGGCAGGCGCGCGGCTGGAACGCGCCGCCGCCCATCGCGCCGATGAGCGATGCGGTCAAGGCTTACCGGATGATGGTGGTCGATCAGGCGGCGAAGGTCGATTACCGGCCGACCGGTGCGGGCGATTTGCAGGAGTGGCTCACCAAGCGCGTCGGTGCGTCGGCGAAGCTGCCGGATTTGAGCGCGGCGGGGTTCACGCCGGTCGGCGGACGGCTGTTCACGACGGACAGCGGGGCCACGGCCGCGATGGTGCTCTATCAGGATGATGCGGGGCAAACGCTGAGCTTCTATCTCCGGCCGGCGGAATCGGAACATCGGCTGCTGCCGGCCGGGCAACGCGTGGATGGCGCGCTGCTGGCGCGGTATGGATCGGTGAACGGCCTCAACTATGCGGTGGTCGGGCCGGCCGGGAGTCTTGGGGAGAAAGCAGTCGTGCAGGCGCTCGATCAGCAGACTTGAAGTGATACGATGCGCGCCCGGATGGCGGTCGGTGGTGGCTGCCGGCGCCTTTTTCGGCGCGGCTCGGCCCGCTTGAACGGGCGCACGCTCACCGCTCGAATGCACAGCGTTTCGACTGACTTTCCTCGGCTGTTATTCACATCGAAACCGTGCCGGCGCCCTCGCCTTTAGAATCACAGGGTTTAGAGTCGCCGCGGAACAGGATATCCACATCGATCATGACGGTGCCGCATGCCGACTTCGATGGGTTCACTCACCTTTGGCATGCACAGCGTTTCGGGTTGTTTTGGGCGCCGATATCCACAACCCGGGTGATTGACCAAGCGTCTTCGCCAGATTCGACTGCGCTCACCCGTTGAATGCACAGGGTTTCGAGTGGCTTCGAGCCAACGATATCCACAAGACATTCGACTTCCGGAAGTCGCACGCGATTTGTTCGCCACCCTCTTTCATTGTCGGCAAAGCCTTGTCGGGCAAGACATTCAGGTCAACGAGCCCATCGAAACCGGAATGCTCACCTGTCGGGTGCACAGGGTTTCAACTGGATCGTGCGCCGGTTATCCACACACTGCCGCTCGCGCTTCGGGTCACTTCGTTCCGACTATCCCGAGAACCGCGCCGGTTTCCGGCGCGATGAGGTACCGGATCGGCTCCGGATCGTCATCGAGCCACGTATTCGCCGCATGTCCATACGCGTTCGCAAATCGCGCGAACCCCTCGCGCTTGCGCGTCCAGTGCGACAAGCTCGTCACACGTTGAAGCAGCCAGAAAATCTTGCGCCGAGTGGCGTCGTCCGTCATGTCGTGCTGTTCGATCGTGTCCGTCACGATGGCTCCGCTACGCTCATGTCGGCGTGTCGTCGTTGCACAGGCCGCTACGTTCCAACACCTCCCGCAGGCATACCGGGCACACGAGCTCACCGGCGTCCCACAGCTGTACGAACATGGCCCGATCGTCGATGCGGAACGTCGAATCGACGATGTCGATATCCGGCCCGAGCACCTTGCGCAGGAACGTTTCATCGAACCAATGCGTGGTGCCATGCTTCACGCTGGCATCGGTTACCCGCACGACGGGACAATCGCGGATCACGTCGATCGACAAGATCGCGGCCTCGATATCCGGTGACGTCCGCGTCGGCCGGATCAAGCCGTGCAACTCGCAGCGCGCGACGCCGCGCGGCCAATTCGCATTCGCCGCGACGACGGACGTGTCGAACGCCTGTTCCTTCGTCGTCGGTTTATAGGGCACCTCGCCGGAGCGCACGAGCAGTTCGTCCAGGCATGCCGAACACAGATGCGCACGCAAACGCTCCAGCGCCGCAATCTTCGGAAACGCCTTCACGTGCGCAACGTTGTCGACGAAAGTTGCATCGACCTCGTGTTCTTCGAGTTCGGCACGCAGCATCCACATTTCGCGGCTGTACTTCGGCCGGTCGAGCGAAACCTTCACGAGTTCGCCGGGCGAAAACTGTCCGCGCTGCCGAATGCACACGGCAACGCCCGCCGATGTCGCGATCCCGTTATCGCGTCCGTGCCGACGGCACATGATCGGTCCCATTACCGGCTCCGGTGGCGGGCAGTACTGGTATCGCCGCGGTCTTGCTTCGATTTCATCTTATCGCTCGTCGTCATCGATGCGTCGTCCGTCGCGACGAGAAATACTCGGTGATCGTCGCGATCACGACCTGGTGCGTGGTGGTATCGACCGCTTAGCCCGGTGTCGTCTGCCGTGATCACCCTGCCTCCTTCCCGAGCCATCCGACGATGGCCGCGATATCTGCGTCGGAAAGCTGCCCGACACGCTCGACGGAAACACCGTAGTCGAGATCGAACTTCACGTTGAATCGCTCGCCCTTGTAGCGGCAACACAGGACTTCGGCTTCCGGTATCGACACGCGTTGCTCGAACATGATGTCGCCCGGATGTCGCTGCATCCGGTGTACGACTGCGTCGATATCGAGCGCGTGGAGGCGGGTCATCGAAGAATCGGTCACGTGCCGTGAGCTTGTCCGTCGGGCTTTGCATCCTGGATGCCGGCGATTCTACAGACATGAAGGCTTACGCATCGATCGATGCGCTTCACAGCGTTCCGCTTCGTTCATCCAGCCGCTGCACTCAGTGCATATCCCGAGCGGATCACAGTCGACGGACTGTGCTTATCCAAAGGTGTTAACAGCATTCGTATATATACGTAGTGGTAGTTAACAAACCCTGTGCGTCACAGTGGATAACCTCCGTAACGCACTGAATTCTCGGCGCGAAACGAAATGCATAACCCTGGGTGCGCGACGTGAACAGCGCCCGGCAGCACAGAACAACTTTTCGTCGATTCACAACCGCGCCGACATATCCTCAATCGTTCCACTGTGAATCCAGAGGCTTGCCGAACGGTTATCCAAAGGGGAATGTGGATAACACCGTCGCATATCGAAGCGTTTTGCTGTGAGGCGAACGGATGAAGCCAACGTTGCCGGCATCGCCAGCCGCGCAACATCGATCGTCAGCCCGCCGTGCGAGCGTTTCAAAAAATTTTCACGAAGGGGCTTGTGCTCCCCTAAAACCCTCTCTATAATTCGCGGCTTCTTAGGCTCGTAGCTCAGTTGGTTAGAGCACCACCTTGACATGGTGGGGGTCGTTGGTTCGAATCCAATCGAGCCTACCAACGAACAAAACGAAGGGGTCCGGCAGCACGACTTGCCTACAGGCAACACGGCTCGCCAAACATACGAACGCCACGCGGCAACTTCGCGTGGCGTTTTTCTTTTCCGGTCCGAAACGATGCGTGACGCCCCGATGCGTCATGTCGTGCGAACCGCGGCATCGCATCCTCCGTTCGACATCCCGACCTGCCACACAACGGCCGCTGCACGGCGCGTAGAATCGTCTGCGCATCGACGTGGCAGCTTCGCTCGTCGCCCGATTTCCACCGCATCAAAACAACGACGCGCGCTTCGCGCGCCTGAGAGCACACGACATGTCCGAGGTCACGACCGCCGCACCACGCGCAAGCCACGACGAAATCGCCGCTTACGTCGGCAAGAAGGCCGACTGGTACGAACGAAAGTGGGCGATCGCCGAATCGCGCAAGAGCCGGCAGTCGTGGAACTGGGCCGCGTGCTTCCTCGGCCCGGTGTGGATGGCGTATCGATGCATGTACTGGCAGGCGGCCGCCGTGCTCGCCGGCACGCTGGGCATCACGCTGATCGAGTTGCTGTACTTCCCGGGATACTTCGAATCGAGCATGCTCGACCCGGCCACGATCGCGATCGCGTTGTCGCTCGGTTGGTACGGGAACGGCCTCTACAAGACGCACATCGCACGCAGGATCGAAAACCTGCGCCCGCACGCGACGTCCCGCGAATCGTTTCTCGCGCTGCTCGACGCGCAAGGCGGCACGAACTGGCTGGCTGCGGCCGGTTTCGCCGTCGCGACGCCGCTGCTCGGCGTACTGCTGTACATGGTCGGCAACGCCGGAGGCGGGATGTACTGATCGCGGCAGCCGGCAAGCGGAACGCAGGGCGGAAAGAAGCGGGCGGGCGCCGCCGCGGCATGCATCCGCATGACACACGGCGCATGCTCGCGCCACCATCCTCAATGCAGATGCTTCAATTTGTCAGGATTGCGCACGACATAGATCGCGACGATCTTCCCGTCGTCGATCTCGAGCGCAGTCGTCTGCAGCTCGCCATCGGCTTCCAGCGTGACGAAACCCGGCAGCCCGTTGATGAACCCGGCCCGGATGAGCTTCGACGCTTGCGTCGCGAACAGCTCGGCGAGGTACGCATGCACCCGCATCACGAGTTCGAAGCCGAACACCGGCTTGCCGGCCGCGGTACGCTTGCCGCCGCCGTCCGAATGCAGGCTCACGTCCTCGGCGAGCATCGCGCCGAGCGCGCGCATGTCGCCGCTGCGTGACGCCGCGAAGAATGCTTCGGCCAGCTCGATCCCGCGCTGCTTGTCGACATGAAAACGCGGCCGCGCCTCGCGCACGTGCGTGCGGGCCCGCGCGGCGAGCTGCCGGCACGCGGCCGGGTCGCGCTGGATCGTCGTGGCGACTTCGTCGAATTCGAGGCCGAACACGTCGTGCAGCAGGAACGCCGCGCGTTCGAGCGGCGAGAGCCGTTCGAGCGCGAGCAGCAGCGGCAGCGTGACGTCGTCCTGTTGATCTTCCTCGACGACCGGCTCGGGCAGCCACGGGCCGATATAGGTTTCGCGCTGGTGCCGCGCGGACTTCAACTGATCGAGGCACATGCGCATCACCATGCGGCGCAGGAACGCCTCCGGCACGCGTACGTCGGTGCGGTCGACGTCCATCCAGCGGATGAACGCCTCCTGCACCATGTCCTCGGCATCCGCAACGGAACCGAGCATCCGATACGCGACGCGGATCAGCGTGCGGCGCAGCGGATCGAAGCTCGCCGCCGCGTCGGCCCGTTCGTCGGCACCGCCGTTGGCCGGGTCGAGGTTCGGCATCAGGCCACCATCTTCGCGGCGGCGGCCTTCGCGTCGGCCGGGTCGACCCACAGCCCGAAGCCGACGGCGAGCCGGTTCCAGCCGTTGATCACGTTGATCATCACCGTGAGTTTCACCTGTTCCTCCTCGCTGAAATGGTCGTTCAGCGCCGCATAGGCCGCTTCGTGCGCAGCGTGGCCCTCCGACAGCCGCGTGAGCGCGTCGGTCCAGCCGAGCGCCGCGCGTTCGCGGTCGGTGTAGCAGGGCGCTTCGCGCCACGCGGACAGCAGGTAGATGCGCTGCTCGGTCTCGCCTTGTTCGCGGGCCTCGGCGGTGTGCATGTTAATGCAGTTCGCGCACGCGTTGATCTGCGACGCGCGGATCTTGACCAACTCGATCAGCGTCGGCTCGAGGCTGCCGGCGGCGGCGACCGACACGGTCATCCAGTGCTTCATCAGCGCGGGGGCGGCGGCAAACGGATTGAGTTTCGCAGTCATGGTGGCTTCTCCTTTCGTGTGGGTTCCGCCGATATGACGAGCGAGCCCCCCGCGGGTGTGACATCGATGCAAAAAATTTTCGGAACCGTCGAAGCGGGCAGCGGCAAGCGAAGGGCGAAGCCGTCGAGCAGGGCGCCACAGGACGCGATATCGACGGACGAATGGGGCGCATCGCGCCGTTCCGCCGACGAACGCGCGCCATCGACCTTTCATGCATGCCGTGCGGTTGTCACCGGACGTCAGCAGTGTGCAGTCGCGGGCACGTGCATTGCGTCCGTCGGCTCGAACCCGGCCGCGACGGCCACCGACGGTTCGTCACGCGTGCGACGCCCTCATCGAAAATGCTTTCATTTTTCTTTCTGCTTCGTTTCATCGGAAATCCGATTCGCGACGTTCACATTTCTGGACCATACTGTTCTGCACGGGCAGACGAAGTGACGCCGCATCCGCGGCCCGGCGCGCGCGCCGGCTGCCCGACGACGCAGCAGCAGGTTGCACGTCAGCCGCGCGCACGCCAGCGCAAGGCTTTCCCTTTTCCGGCAACGCAACGCAGCGAATCGCGACGTGGACGGTAAACCGATGAGCCTCCTTGCATCACAGCTTCAGCGCCGTTACCAGGACGTGCGCGCCCATAGCGTCGCGCTGACCGCGACGCTGTCCGCCGAAGACCAGGCCGTGCAGTCGATGCCCGACGCGAGCCCGACGAAATGGCACCTCGCGCATACGACCTGGTTCTTCGAAACCGTCGTGCTGATGCGCCGCGTGCCCGGCTACGCGCCGTTCGACGACGCATTCCAGTTCCTCTTCAATTCCTATTACGAAGCGCTCGGCCCGCGCCATCCGCGACCGCAGCGCGGGCTGCTCACGCGTCCGTCGCTGGACGACGTGCATGCGTACCGGCAATACGTCGACGACGCGATGCTGCGCGCGCTGGCCGACGCCGACGCGGCGCAGCTCGAGGCGATCGCGCCCGAGCTGGTGCTCGGCCTGCATCACGAGCAGCAGCATCAGGAACTGATCGTCACCGACATGCTGCATGCGTTCTCGTGCAACCCGTTGCGGCCGGCGTTCCGGCCGCGCACCGGCGCCGATGCGCAACGCGCGCTGGCCGCGGGCGACGCCGGCCCGTTGCGCTGGTTGCATCAGCCGGGCGGGCTCGTCGAGATCGGCCACGACGGCGATGCGTTCTCATTCGACAACGAGCGACCGCGACATACGGCGCTCGTGCGGCCGTACGAGATCGCGAACCGCCTCGTGACGAACGCGGAATTCGCGATGTTCGTCGCGGACGGCGGCTATACGCGCCCCGAATTCTGGCTGTCCGACGGCTGGGCCACGGTGCAGCGGGAAGGGTGGCAAGGGCCCGCGTACTGGATGCCGGACGACGACGACGCGGCCGCCACGCGCGTGCGGCGCACCTTCGGCCTGCACGGCGTCGAACCGCTCGCGCCCGACGCGCCGGTGTGTCACGTGAGCTTCTACGAGGCGGCCGCGTATGCGGAATGGGCCGGCGCGCGGCTGCCGACCGAATTCGAATGGGAAACCGCGTTCGCGGCCGACGGCATCCGGCAGATGCTCGGGCATGTATGGCAGTGGACGCGTTCGTCCTACGAGCCGTATCCGGGCTTTCGGCCGCTCGCGGGTGTGGCGGCCGAATACAACGGCAAGTTCATGGTCGGCCAGCAGGTTCTGCGCGGCAGCAGCATCGCGACGCCGCCCGGGCACGAACGGCCGACGTACCGCAATTTCTTTCCGCCGGCGGCACGCTGGCAATTCACGGGAGTGCGACTTGCGCGAGACGTCTGACCTGACGGCCACGAGCGGTGGCCTGCAACCCGCCCGCGATGCGCGGCCGAGCGCGTTCGAGCGCGACCTGATCGACGGACTGTCGCGCACGCCGCGCAGCATTTCGCCGAAATACTTCTACGATGCGGCCGGCTCCGCGCTGTTCGACCGCATCTGCGAACTGCCGGAGTATTACCCGACGCGCACCGAGCTCGGCATCCTGCGCGAGCGCGCGGCCGAGATCGCGCAGCGTGTCGGCCCGCATGCGGACATCGTCGAATTCGGCGCGGGCTCGCTCGAGAAGATCCGCATCCTGCTCGACGCGTTCGCGAACAACTACGCGAACGCGCCGGCGCGCTACGTGCCGATCGACATCTCGGCCGACCATCTGCACGGCGCGGCCACACGCCTGCGCGCCGCGTATCCGTGGCTCGACGTCGCGCCGCTCGCGGCCGACTACACGAAGGCCGAGCAACTGGCCGAGCTGACCGAAACGCCGCGGCGGCGCATCGGCTTCTTTCCCGGGTCGACGATCGGCAACTTCTCGCCGGAAGAGGCCGACACGTTCCTGCGCGACGCGGCGCGGCTGCTGCGCGGCGGCGGCCTGCTGGTCGGCGCGGATCTCGTGAAGGACGAGCGCACGCTGCACGACGCGTACAACGACGCGCAGGGCGTGACCGCGCAGTTCAACCTGAACCTGCTGGCGCGCGCGAACGCCGAACTCGGCGCGGATTTCGACGTCGATGCGTTCTCGCACTGCGCGTTCTACGACCGCGAGCGGCAACGCATCGAGATGCATCTCGTCAGCGACGTCGCGCAGACCGTACACGTGCGCGGCCACGCGTTCAGCTTCGAAGCCGGCGAGCGCATCCACACGGAGAACTCGCACAAGTTCACGATCGACGGCTTCCATGCGATCGCGCGCCGCGCCGGGTTCGAACCCGATACCGTGTGGACCGACGCGGACAAGCTGTTCAGCGTGCACTGGTTGCGCAGTGTCGACGATATCCGCGCGTAATGCGCGCTGCCGCGAACCGCTCGCGCCGCAAGGCCACGGCGGTTCGCTCCCCGTGCCCCGGCGTGTTCGATCCGATCGCCGGTTTCGTGCCGAAAAATCCCTTTTTTACCGACCCGATGCGTCGCTGCAACGGTGTCCGGCATGCCGCCTCTCCCATGCTCCATCAGGCTTTGCGGGCACCCGTAAACGTCCGTTACTGCTCTCGCATACCCGTTTCACCTGTGTCGGCGTCCGGTGCCTAGACTCCGAACCGTAGTCACACGACGCACGACACGTGCAGGGAGTCGCGAAATGAGCAAGAAACTTATTCTCGGTGCAGTTCTCGGTGTAGCGGCGCTGGCAGCCTCGGGCGTCGCATCGGCCCACGTCGACCTGTCGGTCGGCATCGGCGTGCCGGGCGTCTATGCGGCGCCGGCGCCCGTCTACGTGGCGCCGCCTCCGCCCGTGATGTACGCGCCGGTCGGCTATCGCGACGACGGTTGGCGCGGCGACGGCTGGCGTCAGCGCGAATGGCGCGAACACGAGTGGCGCCGCGGCGAATGGCGCGAGCACGAGTGGCGCGAGCGCGGCGGCTGGCGTGGCGGCCGCTGGGACTAAGCGGCTCGATCGATCATTCGAGAGGAGAGTGAAAACATGATGCCCGTTCGATACATCGGACTACGTGCCGCCGCCGCTGTCGTTGCGCTCGCAACGATCGGCAGCGCGCACGCGGCGGGCTGCATGAAGGGTGCGGTGGTCGGCGGTGTGGCCGGTCACTATGCGGGGCACCACGCGGTGGTCGGCGCCGTGGGCGGCTGTATCGTCGGCCATCACATGGCGAAGCAGCACGCGCAAGAGCAGGCCGCGCAACACAAGGCCGCCGCGCAGGGCATGCAGCCGCCGCAGTAAGCACCTCGTCACCTGGGCGACGTCGCGGCATCGCCCAGGTGCTTCGCCCCCGCGTTCATGCGTGCCCGCAATTGATCCGACGAATGCGTGCCGCACGCGTCGTTACGATCATTTACAACGTCGTGCTGCGCGAATATCTCGCATTCATAAAATGCAGTCACGCAAACGCGCTCAATGGGAGCATCAAATGAAACAGCAACGATATCTGTCCGTCCTGGCGGCCGCGCTGCTCGCGCTCGGCTCGGTGTCTGCCCATGCGGCGGCCGGCGGCAACGGCGGGGGCAATGGCGGCGGTCATGGCGCAGGTGGCTCGGGCGGCAACGCAGGCGGCATGTCGGGCGGCCACATGAGCGGCCAGGCGCTGAGCAACTCGAACGGCATGCACGCCGGCGACCGGGACAAGGGCCTGTCGCGCGCGGCCGACCGTTCCGACACGATCGCCGATCGCGCCGGCACGCAACCGGGCCGCGGTCACTCGCACGCGCATGGCCATACCGCGCATGCGTCGACGTCCACGCATCATTCGCATCGCAACGCATTCGGCCGTACGCTGTAAGCGCAGCCTGCGAATGCACGGGAAGGGCGCTTCGGCGCCCTTTTTTCATGGCGAAAACGTAACGTGTCGGGCGAGCGAAAACATCGTGTCGACCCGATTTGCAACCAGCCGTAACGGCGTCGCCCGCACGCGAGTAATGCGATTGCTTTCATGCGGATGACGGAACGGGCGATGCGCGGGTACCCGGCACGATCGATAACGGCCGGGCCATGCCGATAAAAAGGGCGGCTCGTCGCCGCCCTTCGTGTCACCGTCCCGCGCCCGCCGGCGGCGCCGCAGGTTCGAACAGCGCATCCGGCTGCCCGACGCGCACGAAGCGCGCCGCGCCGTCGCCATCGGTCAGCGCACGGAAATGCGCTTCGCCGCACGCGAGCTTCGCGCGCTCGTGCTCGCTCGGCACGTGGCCGTCGGCATTCGGCGTATCGACGACGAAGTACAGCCGCTCGCCGCCGTCCTGTTCCGCGAGCACGGCCCAGTCCGGATGGTAGCTGCCGAGCGGCGTCTGCACGCGGAACCACGCCGGCAGCTTCGCGTACAGCTTCACGCCTTCGTGCGCTTCGAGCGCATCGGCGAACGCGCGCTCGGCATCCGTCTCGCACACGACCGCTTCGTGGATCGACTTGCGCGCGTCCAGCCGCAGATTGCGCAGGTAACCGGTCAGCGCTTCGCTCTCGAACGATTCGAGCGCATGCACGTGGCGCTCGCCGAGCTTGCGGTACGCGATGCCCGCGACGAGCGCGAGCCGCTTGCAGCGGTTGATCGCGTCGGCCGCCACCGCAATGAACTGCTGCGGATTCACGCGGAAATCGTCGAGCCGGCCGCTGTCGGCGAGGATCGTCGCGAGCGAACGGCGCGTGAGCTGCGTCCGGTCCTGCAACTCGGTGAGCAGGTCGGGCAGCGGCAACTCGCCCTCGTCGAGCAGCACCGTGCCGGCGCCGGCCACCTCGATCGCCTCGATGCCGGCCTTGCCGATGTCGATCTCGGCCTTGCGCCACTGCAGCCGCGCCCGCGCGATGTCCGGCGCGGCGCGCAACGCGGCCGTGCAGTCGCGCACCAGCTTCGCGTTGTCGAACTCGACGCGGTACACGGTGCGATGGCGGATGCGATCCCACAGCGCGCGGAAATCCTCGCCGAACACGACGGCCTTGCCCGACGCATCGCGCCGCAACGCGATCGCGCGGCGCTCGTCGGCGTTGCGCACCGCGAAGCGGCCCGACAGCTTGCGCAGCGTCGCGACGATCGGCGCACGCAGCCGCTCGAACGCGTCCGGCAGCACGAGCGCGCTCTGGCGCAGCGCATCCTTCAGCCGGTCGAGCACCTTGCCCTGCGCGTCGACGTAGCCCTGTTCGCGCAGATGGTTCCACAGCACGCGCGACAGCTCGACGCCGAGCGCATGCGCGGGGCCGCCGTCTTCCTGCACCGGCAGCGCCGCGAACTGGTGCTCCTCGACGATCCCGAAACGAATGCCGGTATCGGCCTCGATTTCCTTCTGCAGGTTCTCCGCGAACGACTCGTAGCGCTCGGTCGCGATCACGGTGAGCGTGTTCACGCCCGGGTCGCGCACGCGCTCGCCGTCCTGGTCGACGGCGAGGCGCAGCCCGCGGCCGAGTGTCTGGCGGCGTTCGCGCTCGGTCTGGATGTCGCGCAGCGTGCAGATCTGGAACACGTTCGGGTTGTCCCAGCCTTCCTTGAGCGCCGAGTGCGAGAAGATGAACTTCAGCGGCGTGTCGAACGACAGCAGCGCTTCCTTCTCGCGCATGATGAGGCCGTACGCGCGCTCCGCGTTCTCGCGGGCCGCCGCGCTGCTCTCGCTCGTGTCGGTCCAGCCGCCCTTGCGGTCGATCGAGAAGTAGCCGTTGTGCGCACGCTCGACTTCGACGGCCACGTCGACGCCGTCGAACAGCGCACGGTAAGCCGGCACACGCGCCGCGCGCGCATATTCCTCTTCGAAGATCAGCGCGTAGTCGCCCTTCACGGGCATCCCGTTCTCGTCGTAGCGGCGATAGCGCTCGACCGAATCGACGAAGAACAGCGACAGCACCTTCACGCCGCGCTCGGCGAGGCGCAGCTCCTTGTCGAGATGCTCGCGGATCGTGCGGCGGATCATCTCGCGCTGCACGGCAAGCGTGTCGATGTCGCCGAACGCCTCGCCGAGCGACAGGAACGCCTCGCCTTCCGGATGACGCAGTTCGACGTACTCGGCGCCCTTGACCGCATGCACTTCGCCGATCCGCAGCCCCGCGTACAGCGCGCGCCTGGTCAGGCGCTCGAGATCGTCGCCGTCGGTGGCCGATACGATCTGGCGCTTCACGCCGGCCGCGGTCGCGACGTCGAGCTCGAGGCGCGCGCTGATCGCGCCGCGCCGGTTCGACACGCCGACGAGCCGCACGTACGGCTTGTTGTGCGCATCCTCGACGATCGCCGACGCGATCTCGATCTGCTTGACGAGCTTGCGCTCGTACGCGTCGACCGCGTCGAGCCGGTACACCATGTGGTGGCGGTCGACGTGCGTGGCCGAATAGCGCAGCGTGCAGAGCGGCGCCATCGCGGCGAGCGCTTCGCGACCGCGCCCCTCGAGGCCGCCGTCGACGCTTTGCGGTTCGTCGACGATCACGATCGGCCGCGTCGCGCGGATCAGGTCGATCGGTTTCTCGCCGCCGGTCTTCTCGCTGTCCTTGTAGAGGTTGTTGATCTCTTTCTTGTTGATCGCGGCGACCGTCATCACCATGATCTGGATCGCCGCGCTCGCCGCGAAGTGGCGCACCTGGCCGAGCTTCGCGGAGTCGTACAGGAAGTAGTCGTACGGCACGCCCGCGTACAGCGCGCGGAAGTGCTCCTCGGTGATCGACAAAGTCTTGTGCACGCCTTCCTTGATCGCGATCGATGGCACGACGATCACGAATTTCGTGAAGCCGTAGCGGCGGTTCAGCTCGAAGATCGTGCGCAGGTACACGTAGGTCTTGCCGGTGCCCGTCTCCATCTCGACGGTGAAGTCGCGCGAGCCGGGCAGGCCGGACGGCGGCAGTCCGCCGCGCAACTGCACGTCGGCGAGATTGCGCGCGAGTGCGTCGTCGGTCAGCGACAGCCGGTTGCCGACGCCTTGCTCCGATACGGCGAAGCCGAGCGAGCCTTGAGCTGCGGCCGTCGTGCCGGGCGCGGCGTTCGCGAGCACGCTGAAGTCGCCGCGATACGATTCCTGCCCGCGAAACAGGTCGCAGACGGCGTCGATCGCCTCGCGCTGGTAGTCGAGATCCGCCTCGAAATGCAGCCGCATCACAGGCTCCGCACGCGCTTCACGCCGTGCTGTTCGAGCAGCGCGGCGAGATTGAGCTTCGCGACGTCGTCGACGAAGCCGCTGTCGCGGAACAGGCACGTGACGTCGCGCGACGCGCCCGTCGCATCGAGCAGGTCGACGATGCCGTCGGCGAGCGGGCCTGCGTCGTCGCGCGAGATGCGCGCGTCGAAGCACGCGACGATCGCGCGGCCGATCAGGTGCACCGTCTTGCCGGCCACCGGGTGATGCTCGACCGGCGTGCACAGGTCGAGGCCGAGCTTCAGCGTCAGCTCGGCGAGCAGGTCGTCCTCGGTGCGGCCGGTCTTCACGTGCTCGACGGACGCGAACAGCGCATGGTCGAAGTCGTCGCGGCGCGGGTCCCACTCGATCACGTTGGTCGTGTCGAGCCGATACACGCGAAAGCCGAGGTCGCCATAGCTTTCCGGATAGTCGCGCGCGACCTGCTGCGCGGCGCGGCGCAGGCGTTCCTTCGTGATTTCCGCGAGCGTGAGCGGCTTCTTCAGCTTCGCGCAGAAATCGGCGGCCGCGGCTTGCGTCTTGTCGCGGCGGTCGAGCGCCTCGGGCAGTTGCACGAGGATGTAGCGGCGCGCGCCGCCGTCGGTCGCATTCACCTGCATCACCGCGTGGCCGGTCGAGCCGGAGCCGGCGAAACAGTCGAGCACGATGTCGTCGCCGCGCGTGCACCAGCCGATCACGGCCGCCGCGAAGTCGACCGGCTTCGGCAGGTCGAACGGGATGCCGAGCGACTTCAGCAGCGCGTCGTCGGAGCCCGCGAAAGGCAGCACCGACGGCACGTTCTCGTACATGTTCTCGTCGAGGTAGTAGATCCGCTGCGGCTGCGTGGTTTCATCCGGGCCGAATTCGATCTGGCCGCGCTCGAGCAACGCCTGCATCGTCGCGGGCGGGTTGCGCCAGCCGCGCGCCGGCATCGCGCACGGCTTGCGGGTGACCGGGTGGATCAGCGGCGTGAAATATTCGTCCGGCGCCTTCTTCTTGTTCGGCCACGCCATCGACACGAGGCGGTACACGCGGCCTTCCGCCGACAGCCGGTCGTACATCACCTCGCCGCCGGACAGGTTGGTCTGCGCCTTCAGCCACGCGCGGTACGCCTTTTGCGCGTCCTTCGGGTTGCCGCTGCGGTACACCGCGTCGTGCGCGGCGTCGAGCATGCGCTGCGCGTTGCGCTTCGGGCGCTTGAGCGGCGCCCGTTCGAGCAGCGTCTCGGCGTTGCGTGCGAACAGCACCAGCGATTCGTGCTGGTACGCGATGCCGCGCGCGTCGCCCTTCGGGTTGCGCTTGTCCCACACGGCCACGCCGAGCTCGTTTTCCTCGCCGAAGATCTCGCGCAGCATCAGCACCAGCGCATGCACTTCGTGCTCGTCGATGTGCACGGCGATCAGCCCTTCGTCGGACAGCAGCGCGTGCGCGAGCTTCAGGCGCGGATACATCATGTTCAGCCAGTCGGTGTGGAACCGGCCGTTCGCCTCGGTATTGGTGCTGCGCTTCACGCCGCCGTCGGTCTGGCCGGTCATCGCCAGGTAGTGGCGGATGCTGTCGCTGAAGTCGTCCGGATAGACGAAATCGCTGCCGGTGTTGTACGGCGGGTCGATGTAGACGAGCTTCACCTTGCCCGCGTAGCTCTTGTGCAGCAGCTTCATCACGTCGAGGTTGTCGCCCTCGATCACGAGATGGCGCGTGTCGTCCCATGCGACGCTGTCGTCGGGGCAGGGGCGCAGCGTGCCCGTCGACGGCGTGAGCGCGGCCTGGCGCGCGCTGCGCTTGCCGTGCCAGTGGAAGCCGTAGCGCTCGTCGGCGTCGCCGACCGTGCGTTCGCCGACCAGCGCCTTCAGCACGTCGACGTCGACCGACGCGCCGTCCGGGCCTTCGGTCACGAGTTCGGGGAACAGCGCCTTCAGGCGCGCGACGTTGTCCGCGGTGAAATCCGTCGACATCGCCTGCGGGCTGGCCGCATCGAGTTTCTGCATCGTCTTTTCCATCGGAGCCCGGCCGCGCGCGCCAGGACGTCGGGCGCGCTCACGGCACCGGCGGCAATGGCCGCCCGGGCAAACCCGAAACGCTAGCGAGTCGGTCGGCGCAGGTCAAGCGCCGATATGGGTCGAGCGTGCGCCCATCGGCCGCGATCGCCCGCCGGACGGGCCGCGGGCGGGTTCGGGCCGGTTGCCGCCCGGCCGGCCGACGGCCGTTGCGCAGGCGTCCGGCGGCCGTCCGGCAAGAAGGAAAAAAGGGCACGGTCGGCGCAAAGCGCCGGCGTGTTCGGTAGCCGGCCGGTTCTGGCGCTTGCCGCTATCCCATTGGGTGCGCCGCCACCATTCCGGCTGAGTCGTCTCCCGGCGACTGAAGTCCGCGCAGCCCGTCAGCGCCAGCCGATCAGCACGCGCCCCATCGCATCGAGCCCCATGTCGAACAGGTGCGACACGAACGGCACGAGGTTGGGCACCATCAGTTGCACGAGCAACAGCCCGACGAGCATCGTCACCGGAAAGCCGACCTGGAACACGCCGATCTGCGGCGCCGCGCGGTTCAGGATGCCGAGCGCGAGGTTCGCGATCAGCAGCGCCGCGACCACCGGCAGTGCGAGCAGCAGCCCCATCTCGACCACGGTCGCGCCGAACGCGGCGAGCGTGCGCCAGCCCGGCGCGTGCAGCAGGTCGCCCGACACCGGCAGCGACTGGAACGACGCGGCGAGCGCCGCGAACACCTGCAGGTGGCCGTCCACCGCGAGGAACGCGAGCATCGCGACCGCGTTCAGGAAGCGGCCCATCGCCGGTGTCGCGCCGCTCGTGTGCGGATCGAAGAAGGTCGCGAAGCCGAGGCCCATCGACAGCCCGATGAAGTCGCCGGCCGCCTCGACGGCCGCGAACACGAGCTGCATCGTGAAGCCCATCGCGACGCCGATCAGGAATTGCGTGACGAGGATCCAGATGCCCGGCGCGGAGAACACGGTGACGTCCGGCATCGCGCCGAGCGTCGGCGCGACGACCAGCGCCATGAACGCGGCCAGGCCGATCTTCGCGCGCACCGGCACCGCCGCGTGGCCGACGACGGGCGCCGTCGCGACGAGCGCGAGCATCCGCACGAACGGCCACAGGAACGCGGTGAGCCAGCCGTTGAGCTGCGCGTAGGTAACCGAGAACATCGCCGCCGGCGCTGTGCGCGGCTCAGCCGGCGCCGAGCGTCGCGACGTGCAGCAGCGTCTGCCGCAGGTAGTCGAGCATCGTCGTCAGCATCCACGGGCCGGCGATCACGAGTGTCGCGGCGACCGCGAGCAGCTTCGGGATGAACGACAGCGTCGCTTCGTTGATCTGCGTCGCGGCCTGGAACAGGCTCACGACGAGGCCGACCGCGAGCGCGACCAGCAGCAGCGGGGCCGCGAGCAGCAGGCCGACCATCATCGCCTGATGCGCGAGCGTCATCACTTGTTCGGGCGTCATCGCGCGTGTTCCTCCGCTTAACTGAAGCTCTGCGCGAGCGAGCCGATCAGCAGTTGCCAGCCGTCGACCAGCACGAACAGCATCAGCTTGAACGGCAGCGACACGGTGGACGGCGACACCATCATCATCCCCATCGACATCAGCACGCTCGCGACGACCATGTCGATGATCAGGAACGGGATGAACACCGTGAAGCCGATCTGGAAGCCGGTCTTCAGCTCGCTCGTGACGAACGCGGGCACCAGCAGTGACAGCGGCACGTCCTCGGGGCCCTGCATCGGCGCGGCCTTCGAGATCTTCGCGAACAGCGCGAGATCGGTCTCGCGGGTCTGCTTCAGCATGAAGCTCTTGAACGGCGCGACGCCGCGCTGCACGGCCTGCTCCATCGGCATCGAGCCGTCGGAGAACGGCTTGTAGCCGTCGTTGTACGCCCGGTCGAGCACCGGCGACATCACGAAGAAGGTGAGGAACATCGCGAGGCCGACGAGCACCTGGTTCGGCGGCGTCGTCGCGGTGCCGAGCGCCTGGCGCAGCAGCGACAGCACGATGATGATGCGCGTGAAGCTCGTCATCATCAGCAGCATCGCCGGCAGGAACGACAGCATCGTGAGCAGCAGCATCGTCTGCACGCTCAGCGAATAGGTGGTGCCGCCGTGCGGGCCCGGGCTCGCGTTGAACGCGGGCAGGCCGTTCGCCTGCGCGCAGGCAAGCGCGGGCGCGAGACAGAGGATCAGCACGGGCGCGACGCGCGCCGCGCGCCGCAGGAATGCGTGTTTCATCGGAATGCGAGGTCGGAAAGAGGGCGCGGCGCCATGTCAGCGGTCCTTGCCGCGACCGAGGCGTTTCGCGGCTTCGCCCGCGAGCGCGTCGCGAAACCGCGAGCCGAACGTGCCGGGCAGGCCGGCGTCGGACGCATCGCCGCCGGCGGCCGCGTCGGCCGGGGCCGAACCCGCGGTCGCGGCGGCCGCCGTCGAACCGGCCGGCAGCGTATGCAGCAGGCGCACGTTGCCCGGCGCGACGCCGAGCACGAGCCAGGTGTCGCCGATCTCGACGATCGTCGCGCTTTCCTTCGCGCCGAGCCCGACGCTCGACACGACCTTCAGCGGGCCGCCGCGCCGTGCGGGCTGGAAGCCGAAGCGGCGGGCAAGCCATGCGCACGCGAACACGAGGCCGATCACGACCGCGAGCCCGACGAGCGTCTGCAGCACCGCGCCGATGCCGAGCGACGGCGCGGCCGAACCGACCGTCACGCTCGACGCGATCGAACCGGCGTGGTTCACCACGTTCATGTCGGCGGCGCCGGCCGGCGCGCACGCAAGCGCCGCGACGGCGGCCAGCGCCGGCGCCGCAATCGCGCCGCATGCGCGCTGGCCGGGCATCGCGACGTTCATCGATTCAGCTTCCGGATGCGTTCGGCCGGCGTGATGATGTCGGTCAGGCGGATGCCGAACTTGTCGTTGACGACCACGACCTCGCCCTGCGCGATCAGGCAGCCGTTCACGAGCACGTCCATCGGCTCGCCGGCCATGCCGTCGAGCTCGACGACCGAGCCCTGCGCGAGCTGCAGCAGGTTGCGGATCGCGATCTTCGTGCGGCCGAGCTCCACGGTCATCTTGACCGGGATGTCGAGGATCATCTCGATGTCGTTGTGCGTCGAGTTCGCCGCGGCCTTCGACAGCGGCTGGAACACGCCGGCGCCCGTCGCCCCCGCCTGCACCGGCTGCTGGTTCTGCTCGGCAAGCGCGGCCGCCCAGTCGTCCATGCCCGGATCCTCGTCGGCCGCGGCCGGCGCCTGCGCGTCGGCGGCCGACGCCGCGAGGGCCGCATCGGCCATCGCCTGCATGTCGTCGTCGGGCGTCTGGTTCAGCTCACTCATATCCACCTTCCTTCATCGAATCGCTCGCGCCGATCATCTTCTGCACGCGCAACGCATATTGACCATTGAAAATTCCGTAGCCGCATTCCATCACCGGCACGCCGTCGACCTTCGCGGTGATCGTGTCCTCGATCTCCAGCGGCAGCACGTCGCCCGCGCGCAGATTCAGGATCTTCTCGAACGTCGACGGGATCTCGGCCAGATTGGCGGTCAGCTCGACCTCGGCGGCCTGCACCTGCTGCGACAGCACGCGCACCCAGCGGCGGTCGACTTCGAGCGCCTCGCCCTGGATCGGCGAGCTGAGCACGTCGCGGATCGGCTCGATCATCGAGTACGGCATGCAGATGTGCAGCGTGCCGCCGGTCGGTCCGAATTCGATCGAGAACTGCGTGACGATCACGATCTCGTTCGGCGTCGCGACGTTCGCGAACTGCGTGTGCATTTCCGAGCGCACGAATTCGAACTGCAGCGGCCGCACGCTTTTCCATGCGGTCGTGTAGTGCTCGAACACGAGGTTCAGCAGCTTGCCGATGATCCGCTGCTCGGTGGCCGTGAAATCGCGGCCCTCGACGCGCGTGTGGAAGCGCCCGTCGCCGCCGAACAGGTTGTCGACGACGAAGAACACGAGGTTCGGGTCGAACACGAACAGCGACGTGCCGCGCAGCGGCTTCACGTGCACCAGGTTCAGGTTCGTCGGAATCGGCAGGTTGCGGGTGAATTCGCTGTACTTCTGCACCTTCACCTGGCTGACGGAGATTTCCGCCGTGCGCCGCATGAAGTTGAAGATGCCGATCCGCAACAGGCGCGCGAAACGGTCGTTGATGATCTCGAGGCCGGGCATCCGGCCGCGGACGATGCGCTCCTGCGTCGCGATGTTGTAGGGGCGGACGCCCGACGTGTCGCGCTGCTCGTCGACCGCATCGGTTTCGCCCGTGACGCCCTTGAGGAGGGCATCGACCTCCTCCTGGGACATGAACTCCTGGTGACCCATACGCGCTCCTTTCGCGGCCGCGTTACTGGACGACGAACTCGGTGAACAGGACGTCGTCGACCTTCGCGCGCTGGTTGCCCGGCTGCGTCGGCTGCTCGATCAGATCCCGCAGCTCGTTCGCGAGCGAACGTTTGCCGTCCGGCGTCGCGAGTTCCTCGGGATGCTTGTTCGACAGTGCGAGCAGGATCCGGCTGCGGATTTCCGGCATCCGCGCGGTCAGTTGTTCCTGCGCCTTCGGGTCGGTGAGCTTCAGCGACAGGCCGACGCGCAGGTAGTGCTGTGCGCCGTCGTCGGACTGCAGGTTCACGGTCAGCGGGTCGAGCGCGAAAAACGTCGGCGCGGCGAGCGGCGCCGGCTCGGCAGGCGCGCTCGCATGGCCGACGCCTGCCTTGCTCAGGAACACGTACATGCCGCCGGCGGCGGCGGCAGCCGCGCCCAGCGCGATGACGGCGATGAGCGCGATGCGCTTGATCTTGCCGGACGAAGCCGGCTTGTCGGCGGTCGGGGTTGCGGTCGTGGCCATGTGAATGCGTGCGTGATGTCTCGTAGCATGCATTGTTCGGCATCCGGGCCGAGGCCGATGGGCGGAAAAGAGGGGGGAATTGCGGCTATCTCAGCCGATTGTCCCGACGGTCGGCCGGATGTCGGCTCGACGCCGGGCAGCAACGGCGGGAAAACGAGCAACGGGGCGAGGGTAGAGTGCGGCGGGCGGGAACCGGGCACGCCGGACGGAGCGAGCGGGCGCGACGGCAAGGCGGGCGGCGGCGCCCGCCCGTGCATCGTCAGATCGGCAGCAGCGTGAGCAGCGGCGCGATCAACACCATCGCGACGCCCGCGATCATCATCGTCAGGCTCGACACGACGCCTTCCTCGCTGCCGATCTCGCGCGCCTTCGCGGTGCCCACGCCGTGGGCGGCCGCGCCGAACAGCGCGCCGCGCGCGAGCCGGGTGCGCATCGGCACGAGCGCCAGTACCAGTTCGCCGAGCAGCATCCCGCAGATGCCGGTCGCGATCACGAAGAGGGCGGTGAGATCCTTCGGCGCGTGGATCTTGTCCGACACGGCGAGCGCGAACGGCGTCGACACCGAGCGCGTCATCAGCGAGCGCTGCAGCTCGGGCGACAGGTGCAGCAGCTTCGCGAGCAGCAGCGACCCGCATACGCCCGCGGCGATCCCGACCGCGACGCCGACCGACAGCGACAGCCAGTGGCGGCGGATCAGCTCGCGATACTCGTAGATCGGCACCGCGAACGCGATCGTCGCCGGGCCGAGCAGCCACATCAGCCAGCGCGTGTCGCGGAAATAGACCGAATACGGGATGCCGGTCAGCAGCACGAGCAGCACCAGCACGCCGGGCACGAACACGAGCGGCGAGAACAGCAGCGTCTTCTTGTACGCATAGAGCCGCTTCGACGCGAAATACAGCACGACCGTCAGCACGAAGCAGCCGACGGAGATCGCGGTATTCACGCGATCGGCGGGCAGGTTCGACAGCGCGGCGAGCATGGGCGGCTCCGGCTCAGTGAGCGACGGCGCTCAGGCGCGTACGGCGGCGCTCGGCGAATACGCGCTGCGCGGCGAGCCGGCGTTCGAGCTTCGCGGCGAGATCGACCGCCACGGCCACCGCGACCATCACGAACGCGGTGCCGGCGAGCATCACCAGCGCGATGCGCCAGCCGTCCTCGCGGAACAGCCCGCCGTACTGCACCGCCGCGACGGCGGCCGGCACGAAGAACAGCAGCATGTCGGACAGCAGCCAGTTCGCACCGTCCTTCACCCACGCCGGTGCGACGCGGCCCGAGAACAGCAGCACGAGCAGCACCGCGAGGCCGATCACGCCGGACGGAATCGGCAGCCCGACCTTGCGCACGGCCCAGTCGACCGCCATCCACAGCACGCCGAGCGCGGCGGCCTGCAGCACGATCCGGCCCGTATGCGCGAGGCTGCCCGAAGCGGCGGGGCGGGCGGCGGCAGTGGCGGTCGGCTTGTTCATGACGGGCTCCATACGGATGTTTCTGTCGACGGCGTCAGTATAGGGTTTCCCCTAACCATAAATAAAATGACTTGTCTCTATCCTTATCATTCCAATTCGGAATTCGTTTTGATGTTGCCGCACCAATCTGGGGAGTGATCGATGGAATTGCGCGCGCTGCGGTACTTCGTCGAGGTGGTTCGCCAGCAGAGCTTCACCGCGGCGGCCGACAAGCTGTTCGTCACGCAGCCGACCATCAGCAAGATGGTGAAGGCGCTGGAAGACGAGATCGGTTCGCCGCTCCTGCTGCGCGACGGCCGGCAGATGGTGCTGACCGACGCCGGGCGGATCGTGTTCCAGCGCGGCCAGGACGTGCTCGCCGCGCAGGCGCAGCTGCAATCGGAGCTGAACGATCTCGGCACGCTCGGACGCGGCGAGCTGACCATCGGCATTCCGCCGCTCGGCGGTTCGCTGTTCACGCCGATCATCGCCGCATACAAGCAGCGCTATCCGAACATCGAGCTGAAGCTGTTCGAGCAAGGCGCGCGGATGATCGAAGCCGCGCTGACGTCGGGCGAGCTGGAACTCGGCGGGCTGCTCGAGCCGGTCGATCCCGGCACGTTCGAGCGGCTGCCGATGGTGCGCGCGCCGCTGTGGCTCGTCGCGCCGCGCGAATCGCGCTGGGAGGAGCACGCGGCCGTGCCGCTCGCGGATCTCGCACGCGAATCGTTCGTGTTCTATGCGGAAAGCCTCGCGCTGCACGATGCGGTGCTCGATGCGTGTCGGCAGGCCGGCTTCACGCCGTCGATCGTGAGCCGCAGCGGCCACTGGGATTTCATGGCCGCGCTCGTGCATGCGGGCGTCGGTATCGCGCTGCTGCCCGAGCCGTATTGCCGGCGGCTCGACGCGGGGCAGTTCACGTGCCGGCCGATCGTCGAGCCGGAAATCACGTGGGCGATCGCGCTCGGCTGGCTGAAGAAAGGCTACCTGTCGCACGCGGCGCGGGCATGGCTCGACGTCGCGCGGGCGACGCTGCCGCTCGCGGCGGGCGACGATCTGGCGTTCGGGGGGCTGCGGGCGAGGGATTGAGGGTCGCGCTCAGGCTCGGCGCGATCAGACGTGCCGAATCGGGCCCGGATACCGGGCAAGCGTATGGTCGTGCGTGAGCAACGTGACGCCTTCCGAAATCGCCTGAGCAATCAGGACCCGATCGAACGGATCACGATGCACTGCCGGCAGTTGTTCCACGGCGAGAACATGCTCGCTCGTGATCGGCAATTCGACGTAGCCGGCGTCGAGCAGATTGCGACGCAGCACGTGCGGATCGACTTGAAAATCATTGCGGTCGAGCCTGCGCTTGATCACGATCTCCCACAGACTTGCGACGCTGAACAACAGGGTATAGGCGGGATCCTCGATGAGCGTGCGGGCACGATCCGGCAATTCGGTCGCGTCCGCCGCCGCCCAAAGGATCAGGTGTGTATCGAGCAACAGTTTCACGCGTCGCCCTCGAACAGCTTCGGGATGGCCTCGTCGCCCATCGTGTCGAAGTCGGGCGGCACGACGATCTGCCCCTTCATGAAGCCGATCCGCGCCGGCTGGGGCGCCTCGGGCGCATCGATCGGCACGACCTTGACGAGCGGCTTGCCGGCCTTCGCGATCACGAATGGTTCACCCGCATGAACTGCCTCGTCAATCAGACGCGACAGGTTCGTCTTCGCGTCATGCATGTTGTAGGTCTGCATGGCATCTCTCAAATAAACTAAGTTCAATTGATATATTAGCTTAGTTTATATGGAGTCTGCCCGCAAGACCGCGGTCGCTTGCATACAGGACTGGCCGTCAATGCCCCATCGCCGGCCCCGCGCCCTTCTTCGGCTTCGTGATCCACACGAGTGCCGCGAGCGCGATGAACATCACCGCCGACAGATGGAAGAAGTCGTTGGTCGCCATCATGAAGCCCTGCTGCGTGACGAGCTGGTTGAGTTGCGCATTGGCCGTCTGCCCGACGATGCCGAGCTGCGCGAGCGCGCCCTGGTAGTCGGTCGTGTTCTGCGCATAGACGCTCACCGATTCCGACAGCCGCGCATGATGGTAGATCGCGTCGTTCTCCCAGAACGTCGAGCTGGCCGCGGTGCCGATCGCGCCGGACAGCGTGCGCAGGAAGTTCGACAGCCCCGACGCGCTCGCGAGCCGTTCGTCGGAGATGCTCGACAGCGTGATCGTCGTCATCGGCACGAAGAAACACGCGACGCCGATACCCTGCACGAGCCGCGGCAGGATCACGTGGTTGAACGGCACGTCGAGCGTGAACGTCGCGTTCCACATCGACACGCCCGCGAACACGATGAACGCGAAGCTCGCGACCATCCGCAGGTCGAGCCGGTGCATGTTGCGGCCGATCAGCGGCGACAGCACGAGCGCGAGCAGCCCGACCGGCGCGGTCGCGAGGCCGGCCTTGCCGGCCGTGTAGCCCATCACCGTCTGCAGCCACAGCGGGAAGATCACGACCGAGCCGAAGAACGCCATGAAGCCGAACGAGATGATCAGCGCGCCGAGCGCGAAGTTGCGGTCCTTGAAGAGCGTGAGGTCGACCACCGGCTCCTTCTCGGTCGCCTCCCACACGAGCATGAACGCGAGCGACACGACCGCGATCAGCGCGAGCGCGACGATGAACGACGAGTTGAACCAGTCGCGGTCCTTGCCGAGGTCGAGCATCATCTGCAGGCACGACACGCCGATCACGAGCAGCGCGAGGCCGATCGCGTCGATCCGCTGCTTCGACGTCTTCGTTTCGCGGCCGCGCAGCAGGAAGTACGCGCAGGTCGCCGAGAACACGCCGATCGGCAGGTTGATGTAGAAGATCCACGGCCACGTGTAGTTGTCGCTGATCCAGCCGCCCAACAACGGGCCGAAGATCGGCGCGACGATCACCGTCATCGCCCATAGCCCGAGCGCGAGCCCGCGTTTCGCGGGCGGGTAGCTGCGCATCAGGATCGTCTGCGACAGCGGCACCATCGGCCCCGACACGAGGCCCTGCACCAGCCGGAACGCGATCAGCGTCTCGAAGTTGGTCGCGAGGCCGCACAGCGCCGACGCGATCGTGAACGCGAGCACGGACAGCGTGAACAGCCGCACTTCGCCGACCCGCCGCGCGAGCCAGCCGGTGAGCGGCACCGCGATCGCGGACGCGACCGAGTACGACGAAATCACCCACGTGCCCTCGCTCGTCGCGACGCCGAGGCTGCCCGAGATGGTCGGCACCGCGACGTTCGCGATCGACGTGTCGAGCACTTCCATGAAGGTGCCGAGCGCGAGCCCGACGGTCAGCAGCGCGAGCGCGCCGCCGGTCAGCGGTGCCGGTTCGGCAGCGGGGGAGGGGGCGGATGCCGTGGTGGCGGACATCGGAATCTCCTAGACGCGGCGCGCGCGACGCGCCGGCACAACGCACGGACGCGCGACGCAGCGCGGCCCGGCCGGGTGGAATGAAAAAGGGGAAAAGCGGAGCGCGTGCCTCGTCATCTTCTGCCCAGACAGAGAAATAAGCGAACGTTTAACTGAGACATGAGAGGCTCCGCACGCATCAGCAGTCGGCTTCGTCAGGCTTCGGGCAGCCGGTCGAGCCGAGCCCGTTGGCGATGAAGCGCTGCAGCAGGCCGGTGAGCGTCGCGAGTTCGTCGGCCGAGAAGCCTTCGAGCTGCGCGTTGAGCACGGTCGCGACCAGCGACGGCAGCGCGCGGGCGGCTTCGACGCCGCGCTCGGTCAGCGTCAGCTCGATCATCCGGCGGTCCTGCTCGCTGCGCGTGCGTGCGATCAGCCCCTTGCGTTCGAGCCGGTCGAGCATGCGCGTCATCGACCCGCTGTCGTACGACATCTTGCGCGACAGTTCGAACGGCGTGCGTGCGTAGCCGCGCGACAGCAGCAGGATCACGCCGATCTGCTGCGCGGTGAGGTCCAGCGGCTCGAGCGCACGATCCATCCGCTCGACGAGCGCCTGCTTCGCCTTCGACAGGTAATAGCCGAGGCTCGTTTCCAGCGCGATGTTCTCGGGATCGTAGAGGCCGCCGGTCATACGATTGCGCGCGCAGCAATAGTGCGTTTCGGGTTAAAACGCGTCCAGTATCTTGAAAAATGATTGCTTAGTCAATATTATTTGAGTCAACCAGTTACGACGTGCATGTTGCACTGCCGGAGACTATGTTCTGACCGATTGGCCCGCGCTGCCGGGCACCCGAGGATGTTCGCGATGCTGTTCCTGAAAAATGCCGCCGGCGCGCTGCGCCGCAACCTGACCGATACCGCTCATCATGTGTTTTCCGGGCCGCACCGCGGCTGGAAAATCGCGCTGTACGTGACGATGCTGGTCGTGCCTGGCGGCTCGCTCGCGGCGCTCGGGTTCGCGTGGTTCGATCATCGCCGGCAGCGCAACGCGAAGGGCGGCGCCCGCCGCACGAGCCAGCCGGCCGCGACGGAGCCGTCGACATGGCGGGCCGCCGCCGAACCCGTCCCGGCGCCCGTGCGCTGCCACTGACGCCGCACCGCTTCCGCGCGCCACCCTATCCCGCCCGATTCCGGTCTGTCTGATCGCCGGCCGCGTCACGCGCGGCCGGCGTCGTACGCCCGTTTGCCCACCTGCCGTCCAGCAAGCAAGCCGTAATAGCCGGTAACCCGGCCGGCCGCGCCGGTAACACATCAGGGCCGCCGCGCACCGTACCCTTAGGGCTGCGCAGCTTTCTCGCCGTCAGTTACCATTTGTCCGCCAGCGGCATGACGACCGCATCGCGCGGCGCCGCTCGCCGGCCGCCACGCCCAGACAGGAAAACCACCATGCCGTACGCTTCCCTCCCGCGCGCCGTTCGCCCGCTGAGCGCCGCCGTCGCCATTGCGACGGCCGTGCTGCTCGCCGGCTGCGCCGTCGGGCCCGACTATCACCGGCCCGACACGTCGATCCCCGCCGCCTTCAAGGAAGCGCCGGCCGGCTGGAAAGTCGCGCAGCCCGCCGATCGCGCCGACCGCGGCGCGTGGTGGACGGTCTACAACGATCCGCAGCTCGATGCGCTGATCGGCAAGCTCAACGCATCGAACCAGACCATCGCGCAATCGGCGGCCGCCTACCGGCAGGCGCGCGCGCTCGTCACCGAGGCGCGCGCCGCGTATTTCCCGACCGTCGGGCTGAGCGCATCGGGCTCGCGTGCGCGGACGCCGCGCACGTCGCTGTCGTCGGGCTCGTCGTCGAATTTCGGCAGCGGATCGACGGGGTCGATCAACAACAGCTACAGCATCGGCCTCGACGCCAGCTGGGAACCCGACCTGTGGGGCAAGGTGAGCCGCACCGTCAGCGCGCAGCGCGCCGGCGAAGCGGCCGCCGCGGCCGATCTCGCGAACGCGCGGCTGTCGCAGCAGGCGCTGCTCGCGCAGACCTATTTCCAGTTGCGCACGTCCGATGCGCTGCAAAAGCTGCTCGACGACACCGTGAAGTCGTACGAACGGTCGCTGCAGCTCACGCAGAACCAGTACGCGCAGGGCGTCGCCGCGCGCGCGGACGTGATCCAGGCGCAGACGCAGTTGCAGAGCGCGCAGGCCGCGCAGATCGACAACGGCGTCGCCCGCGCGCAGTACGAGCATGCGATCGCGACGCTGATCGGCGAGCCGGCGTCGACCTTCTCGCTGCCGCCGGCCCCGCTCGCCGCCGAGCCGCCGATCACGCCGGTCGACGTGCCGTCCGCGATCCTCGAGCGCCGGCCCGACGTCGCGGCGGCCGAGCGCCGCGCGGCGGCCGCGAACGAGCAGATCGGCGTCGCGATCGCTGCATTCTTCCCCACCCTGACGCTGTCGGCCAGCGGCGGCTTCCAGAGCTCGGTGTGGTCGCAGCTGTTCACGCTGCCGGCGCGCTTCTGGACAGTCGGCCCGCAGCTCGCGGCCACGCTGTTCGATGCGGGCCTGCGCGCCGCGCAGACCGACGCCGCGCGCGCGACCTACGACCAGGACGTCGCCGCCTATCGCCTCGCGGTGCTCACCGCGTTCCAGGACGTCGAGGACAACCTCGCGTCGCAGCGCATCCTCGCGCAGGAAATCGACGTGCAGCGGCAGGCCGTCGACAGCGCCGAGCACGCGCTCGCGATCGTCACGAACCAGTACAAGGCCGGCACGGTCGCGTACCTGAACGTGCTGACCGCGCAGACCACCGCGTTTACCGCGCAGCAAAAGCTCGCGACGATCGCCGGGCAGCGGATGGTGTCGTCGGTCGGGCTCGTGAAGGCGCTCGGCGGCGGCTGGAACGTAGCGGAGATGGCGCGCGAGAACGGCGACATGGCGGCGCCGGCGCCTTTGCCGGCGTCCGGTGCGGCCGCGCCTGCGGCCACCGCACCGTCGGCGGCCGCGCCGCTCGCGCAAAAGTAGGAAGGGAAGCGGCTGACGCGCGCGTTCAGCGCTGCGCGTCGCCGAAGATCAGCGACACCTGGTTGTTGCCGATCGGATGCCCGAGCAGGTTCAGCAGCCCGGCGAGGTTCGCTTGCTGCTCGGGCGCCGCATGCGCGGTCCCGCGGAACGATCCCTGACCGGGGCCGAAGCTGCCGTGCCCGTCGAGGAACAGCGGGCCCTGCGTCGTCGACAGATCGAGATCGGCGCCCGCGCCCTTCGCCTGCAATACCGCCCGGTACGAACCGAGCGGCTTCACGCGCGACACGCGCGAACTCATCGAATCGATCGTCACCGTCAACTGGCCGAACGCGTTGTTGCCGATGAGCCGCCAGTCGCTCCAGCCGAGCCGCACGTCGCCCTGCAGGTCGAGCGTGTTGAACGGCGTGCCGAGCCCCGCGAGCAGCGACGCGGGCACGGCCATCGTGCCCGCCGACAGCACCGCGCCGCGCCACGTCGCATCGAGCGTGACCGCATCGGGCATCGCTTCCGTCTGCCGCATGCGCATCTGCACGCGCCCGGTCAGCAGCGGCCAGAAGCGCGTGGTCCATTCGACCCGGCCCGGCAACAGCGTCGCCGCGCTCTGATCGGCGCCCGGCGCGAGCATCAGCGTGCCCGAGCCGTGCCACAGCGATCCGTCCGGATCGACGAGATTCACGTGGCCGCCGGTCGCACGTGCGAACTGCGGCGCGATCCACGCGGCCGGCGCGAGCGCGACGAGCGTCACCGCCGTCGCCAGGCCGCCCGCCAGCACCCACGGCAATACGGCGACGAGCCGCCTTGCCCACGGCCGCATCGGCCGGCCTTCGTTTGCCTCATCCACTGCCGTCATCTACTTCTGGACGGAAGGTTGCATCACGGCCGTCAGGTCCACCTGGCCGTCTTCCTTCAGCGCCGTCGCGTGCGCTTCGCCGACCTGCACCTTGAACTGCCGGCGCGCATCGTCGAGCCACTGGGTCCATGCCGGGAACGACACGTTCTTCATCTGGATCTGCACGCCGTTGCCGACGATCTGCACCTGCGCGCCCTGCAACCCGTGATCGGACAGCGACGCGGTCAGCGCGTCCTTCAGCGCGAGGCCGGTCGGCGCGACGCCCTGCGCGGCGGCCGTCAGCGACTTCGCTTCGTTCGCCTGCGCGGTCATCTGCGCGAGTTCGCGACGCATCGTCGGCAATTCGCGCTGGATCCGGGCGCGGCCTTCCTGCGCGGGCGACCACAGCACCGAATACGCGATCGCGACCGCCAGCACGGCGCCGCCCCAGCCGAGCAGCATCTTCTCGCGCGGCGAGCGCTCGCCCCAGAACTGGGTCAGCGTCTGGTTCAGTTGTTCGGTTTTCATGAGCGGCTCCGGATCGTCCATTTGCCCGTGTTGCTGTCGACTTCGCCGGACAGTCCGTTACGCGCGAGGCGCTGCGTGAAATCGGGATCGACCTTGACCTCCGGCTTGAAGCCGACGTCGAGCCGACGGTCGTGATAGTCGAGCGACGCGATGCCGTTCAGCGGCAGCGCGCCCATCGAGCGCGACAAGCCGCTCGACAGCGCGAGGAAATCGTTCGGCGACAGCTCGCCGGCCGCGAGGCGCAGCTGGTCGAGCTGACGCTGCATCTGCGCGGGCGGATCGAGCACGGTGGTCGTCTTCGGGAACGCGGACAGCAGCGTCTCGGTGATCTGCGCGGACAGCGCATCGCGCTCGCGCGACAGCTTCCACCAGTGCAGGTTCATCCCGATCACCGCGACGCCGAGCGTCGCCGCGGCGAGCGCGATCGGCACGCGCAAGCGCTTGAGCGTCGCGCGGTCGAAGCGCCACGGCTGCGATTCGAATTCGAACTGGCACAGATCGAATGGCTCGGTCAGCGCCCGGCGCGCGAACGTGTCGAACGACAGCGGCGCGGCGCCCGGCAGCAGCGGGCCGTCGGTGCGGCCGACCGATGCGAGCCGAGGCTCCGCGCCCGGTTCGCCGAGTTCGTACAGTTCGATGTCGCCGCCGCCGGCGAGCGCGGCCAGCGTGCCGGCCGCACGCGACGCGGGCGCCGCGAAGCCTTCGCCGAGCGCGCCGCGCGCGACGGCCAGCTCGAGGCGCGGCGCACCGGCCGCCGCCGGCAGCGCGCCGGCTTCGACGAGCGCCGGTTCGACCGCCGTCGCGAGCCCGAGCACCGCGGCGACCGTCGTCGGGCGGGCAGGCGGCTCGGCCGCGGCGAGCGGAGCGGTGTCGATGGCCTCGTCGTCGGCCGCCGGCGCGACGGATGCCGCTTCGGCCGGCGCGCGCGGCGCCGGCAGGCAGCGGGTCGCGGGCACCGCGCTCAGGTGCCTGTGGCCGGCCGCCGTGAACGCATCGCAGATCGTGCGGAACCACGCGCGATCGACGACGGCCAGCACGCGGCGCCCGTCCGGCAGCGCGGCCGGGTCGAGCGCGATGTGGCAGCCGAGCGGATCCTGGATCAGCTGATCCTCGACGATGTTGGGCAGCGCCTGGCGCAGCTTCGGCCCCTTCAGCGGCGGCACGGTCGCGGCCAGCAGCAGCACGTCGCGCGCGGCGACGATCAGCACCGTCGCGTTCGCCCGCGGCAGCAGCGCCAGCGCGGCGCGGCCGGCGCGCTGCACCTGGCCGGCCTTGTCGACGAGCATGAACGGCAGCTCGGGCCACTGCCATTCCTGCAACGGCACGGCAGGCTCGCGCGGCGGCAAAGAAACAATCAACGTGCTCACAAGAGCTCCTCTCCCGATTGGCGTCGTTATAGCTGGTCGCGGATGCGCACGACCCGCGTCGAGTGCGTGGTCGGATCACGATACACGAGCGAGGTGCGGTCGACCTCCGCGCGTTCGTGCTGGATCCGGCCGTGCACGATGAAATAGCTCGAATTGACGTCGACGAGGCTCGAGTCGATCGTCACGTTCGGCGGCGCGCCGGCGCCGCGCAGCGCGAGCTGCACGTCGCCGACGTTCCGGAAAAACACCGTCTCGCGGCGCGACACGAGCGCCTGCGCGGACGACACGCTCATGCCCGGCATCAGCGCCGCGATCACTTCGGCCGGCGCGGTGTTCATGTTCACGGGCGTCGTGGTCGGCAGCACGGTGACGAACGGGCGCAGCCGCGCGACCATCTCGGGCGTCACGCCGTCGACGTCGAGCAGGCTGTCCACGCGCGTCATCATCAGCGGCGCGGGCCCGCGGTCCCCGCCGGCCATCCCGGGATCGTCGGTGAAGCCGCTGCCCTGCATGTCGCCGCTCGTCACCGGTGCGGTCGCGGCATTCGCGGCGGTCGCGCCGCCGCCGGGCAGGTTCGGCATCTGGAACCGCGTGGCCGAATGCAGCAGGCCCGCGCGCACCTGGAGCGCGATGCGCTTCGCGAACGCGCTGTCGTAGCCGAGCGTCGTCAGCAGGCGCTGGAACGCCTGCATCTGCGTGACGTTCAACTGCAGCACGCCGGGCGCCGGCGACGACACGAGGTTGCGCAGGTTGAACTTCGCCTGCGCGTCCTCGATCGAGCCGGAGATATAGGTGTCTTCGCCGCCGCCATCGTTGGGCGAGCCGATCCGGCCGAGGAAATCCGACAGTTTCGTCTTCGCGATCGGCACGCCCCAGATCCCGCCGAGATACGTGATGCCGGGCGCCGTATCGCCTTCGGAGCGCAGGATCATCCGGGTCCAGTCGAGCGCGCCGCGCGCGACCCACTGCGCCTGCGCGATCGTGCGCTGGTTCTCGATGCGGCGGATCTGCACCTGCTGGCGCCACAGCATCCCCGACACGAGGATCGCCGACAGCGCGACCACGAGCAGCGCGGTGATGATCGCGGCGCCGCGCTGGCGGCGGGCGGGCATTCGGCGGGCAGGGCGCGCACGCATCGTCATTCCCCGACGAGGAAGATGCGCGTGACCGGCACGCGCAGCGACGTCGCGCCGATGCTGACCTGCAGCCCGGTCACCGCACGCGCGGGCGGTGCGTTGCCGATCTGCGGCACCTTGAGCGCGTCGTTGTTCTGCGCGAGCGCTTCGTCGGCCGTCTGCAGGTTGGTGGTCCAGCCCACGCGCGGCACGTACAGCTTCGCGTCGATCGCGCCGACGCCGCCCATCAGCGCGACCCAGCTCCAGCCTTCGACGCTGCTGTCCTTCAGCAGGGTGCGCAACCGGTTCGTGTCGTCGATCGGCGGCGATGCATAGCGCACGACCCGGCCGCCGGCGATCCGGTAGCGGACCACCTGCAGCCGCGGCGCGACGCCCGGCACGTCGAGTTCGCGCACGATCTGCAGCGTATTGCCGGCGACGCCGATCGCCGGCTGGCCAGCCTCGTCGTCGGTGGCGGCGAGCCGTGCGTCGATGCGCATCTGGTCGAACATCTGCGCGAACACGCGCTCGTCTTCCATCGCGGACGCGACCTTGTCGCGGCCGCGCATGATCTGGTCGAGCCCGCGCCACGCGAGGATCGCGACCACCGCGAGAATCGCGATCGCGATCATCAGCTCGATCAGCGTGAAGCCGCGGGCGGGCCGGGCCGGGGGAGCGGACAGGCGGCGCATCGGCGCGTCAGAGCGGACGGCTGGTTTCATTCGCGACCACCGTCACCATCTGCGCGAGCACGCCGGCGCGACCGGGCATGCTCACCGAAATCCGCACGCGCCGGAACACCGGGTTCGGCGTGGTGCTCACGCGCTGCGTGCAGACGAGCTGCACGTTGCCTTGCGAGCAGTCGAAACTCTGTTCGCCGACCTCCGGCCACGCATGCGTGAGCCGCAACTGCGCGAGCGCGTTGTCGGCGCTCCAGCCGGCGAGCAGCCGGCGATGCAGGTCGGACGCGTTGGTCGCCATCGTGCCGACCGCGCGGATCGACGCGGCGAGCGCGACCGCGATGATCGCGAGCGCGATCAGCACCTCGATCATCGTGAAGCCGCGGGATGAAGCAACGGGGGAGGGCAGGCGACGACGCATCGTCATTGCACCTCGTAGCGGCCGTTGCCGGTGCCGACGATCGTCGCGCTGCCGGCGGCCGAATGCAGCGTCACGCGCACCGGCGTGTCGATGCTCTCGGTGCCGAACACGACGCGATTCGCGTGCGTGTCCGAGCCCGGGTAATCGATGTCGGCGCCGGTGACACCGCCGTCCCAGTCGCGCGGGCGCAGCAGGTCGTCGCGCAGCGTGCGCCAGCCGTCGGGCGAGCTCACGTCGAAACGGAAACCGTGCGCGGTCGGCTGCCACGCGATCGGCCGCGCGCGCACCTGCGCTTCGTCGCCGGCCGTCTCGAACAGCAGCGCGATGCGCTGCGCTTCCTCGCGCAGGTCGGTGCGCGGATTGCGCGTCAGCGACAGCGACGCGAGCGACACGAGCAGCCCCGCGATCACGAGCACGACCAGCATTTCGAGCAGCGTGAAGCCGCGCGCGCGACGCCGCGCCGCGCGGCGCTTCGTCAAGCCGCCATCGGCGCCTGCCGGTACGGACGGCACCGCACCGCGACGCACACGGCGATCGCGGCCGCAGCGGGAGGTCGTGCGAATGGCGAGCATGAAGAGCGGGAATGAAACGTCGGGTCGATCAGCGCCGGCTTATTGCCACGAGCCGATGTCGGAGTCGTTGCTCTCTCCGCCTTCCTTGCCGTCGGCGCCGTAGCTGAACACGTCGATCTCGCCGTGCACGCCCGGGTTCAGGTACTTGTACCCATTGCCCCACGGATCGTTCGGCAGGCGCTCGAGATAGCCGCCGTCCTTCCAGTTGTTCGGGATCGGATCGGTGGTCGGCTTCTGGATCAGCGCGTTCAGGCCCTGCTCCTGGGTCGGATAGCGACCGTTGTCCAGACGGTACAGCTTGAGCGCCTGCATGATCGTGCCGATGTCCTGCTTCGCGGCGATGCGGCGCGCCTCGTCCGGACGGCTCATGATCTTCGGCACGATCAGCGCCGCCAGGATCCCGAGGATCGCGACCACCACCATGATCTCGATCAGCGTGAAACCGCGCTGACGACGCACGGCCGCGTTGCGGCGAGTGATCCACGTTTGCATGACTGACTACCTCTTTCCAAAAAAATGTCGTCGATTGAGTGACGCACCCGGCGCACCGGACGGTCGCCTGACAGCAACCTTCCGGACCGGCGGACGCGGAGCACGCATTGTAAGGCGCGCATCGCCGAGGGCTTTCACCCAACGCAAATTTCATATACATCCGTACAATAGCGCGCATGAACGCGCTCTCGATCCGGATCCTATCCCTCGCCCTCTTCGCGGGTTTGTGCGCGACGGCCACCTACTGGGTCGTCACGCTGTCGGCCCGCGAAGCGCCGCTGCCCGCCGCCGCCGCGCGGCTGCCGATCCGCACCGAGGACGCCGCCGCGCTCTTCGGCGGCCAGCTCGACAAGAATCCCGTCCAGGACATCCACCTGTTCGGCATTCTCGCGCTCGATCACGGCGGCGCGGCGATCGTCGGCATCGGCGGCGAACCGCCGCGCGCCGTGTCGCTCGGCGCGGAAGTCACGCCCGGCGCGAAGCTCGCCGAAGTGCGCCCGCGCTCGATCATCGTCGACCGCAACGGCGCCCGCGCCGAAATCCAGCTCCCGGCCAACACGCCGTCCCCCGCGATCTACATGCGCTGAACGGCGGCGGCCCGGCAAGCGGGCCGCCGCGTCACTGCACCATGTTGTTCAGCTCGATGATCGGCAGCATCACGGCCAGCACGATCACGAGCACGATGCCGCCCATCGCGAGGATCAACAGCGGCTCCAGCAGGCTCGTCAGGAACATCGTGCGGCGCTCCAGCTCGCGCGCTTCGCCTTCGGCCGCGCGATCCAGCATCGTCGTCACGTCGCCCGTCGCTTCGCCCGAACGAATCAGGTGCACGAGCACCGGTGGAAACGTCTTCACGTTGTTCAGCGCGCGCGACAGCGCGGAGCCTTCGCGCACGCGCACGATCGCGTCGTCGATGTTCGCGCGCATCGCGCGATTCGACAGCGTCTCGCCGGCCGCCTGCAACGCGCGCAGGATCGGCACGCCGGCCGCGGTGAGAATGCCGAGCGTGCTCGCGAAGCGCACCGTGTTGTAGCCGCGCACGAGCTTGCCCGCGAGCGGCGCGGTCAGCACCCAGCGATCGAATGCGAGCCGGGGCCCGGCGCGCGACAGCGTCGCCTTCACGAACCACACGACGAGCGCGACCGCGATCAGGATCGCCCACCACCAGTGCCGCACGAATTCCGACAGCGCCATCATCACGACCGTGAGGATCGGCAGCTGCTGCTTCGTGCTCGCGAACACGTTGACGACCTGCGGCACGACGTAGCTCAGCAGGAACGTGACGATGCCGAACGCGATCAGCGTGACGATGCCCGGATACGTGAACGCCAGCAGGATCTTCTGCTTCAGCGCATTGCTCTGCTCGATGTAGTCGGCAAGGCGCGACAGCACGATGCCGAGCTTGCCGGTGTGCTCGCCGGCCGCGACCAGCGCGCGATAGATTTCCGGAAAATCGCGCGGATGCTGACCCAGCGCATTCGCGAGCGAATGGCCGCCGAGCACTTCCGCGCGGATCGCGGCCATCAGTTCGCGGATGTAGTCGCGCTCGGCCTGCTCGGTCAGCACGCCGAGCGCCTCGTCGAGCGGCAGCCCCGCAATCAGCAGGCTCGCGAGCTGGCGCGTGAGGATCGCCTGTTCGCGCTGCGACAGCTTGCGGCCGAACGCGAGCCGCTGCGAGCGCGCGCCGCGCGTCGCGCTCGCGGCCGGCTCGACGACGAGCGGGGTGAGCCCCTGCGTGCGCAACTGGCCGCGCGCGCTGCGCGCACTGTCGGCATCGATGACGCCTTTCTGCGCGCGTCCCGCTGCATCGATCGCTTCGAAACGGAATGCCGGCATCGCGCTATGCGCCTCCCGTCACGCGCAGCACTTCCTCGAGCGACGTCGCGCCGGCCGCGAGCCAGCGCTCCGCGTCGTCGCGCAGCGTGCGCATGCCTTGCGCGCGGCCGGCGGCCAGGATCTCGGCATCGGCCGCGTTGCGGTGAATCAGCGTGCGGATCGACTCGTCGACCAGCAGCAGTTCGTAGACGCCGCGCCGGCCCGCGTAGCCCGAATGCCCGCACTTGTCGCAGCCGACCGGATGCCACACGGTGCGGCCGTCCTCGTGCCGCTCTTCCTTGCAGACCGGGCAGAGCTGGCGCACGAGGCGCTGCGCGAGCACGCCGAGCAGCGACGACGCGAGCAGGTACGGCTCGACACCCATGTCGGTCAGGCGCGTGACGGCGGACGCCGCATCGTTCGTGTGCAGCGTCGCGAGCACGAGGTGGCCCGTCAGCGACGCCTGCACCGCGATCTGCGCGGTTTCGAGGTCGCGGATTTCGCCGATCATGATCACGTCCGGGTCCTGGCGCAGGATCGAGCGCAGCGCGCGGGCAAAGGTCATCCCGATCCGCTCGTTCACCTGCGTCTGGCCGATGCCGGACAGGTCGTATTCGATCGGGTCCTCGACGGTCATGATGTTGGTCGTCGCGGTTTCGAGCCGCGACATCGACGCGTACAGCGTGGTCGTCTTGCCCGAACCGGTCGGGCCGGTGACGAGCACGATGCCGTGCGGGCGCGCGATCAGCTTGTCGAACTGCACGAGCGTGTCGCGGCCCATCCCGAGCGCTTCGAGGTTCAGGCGCTGCGCATCCTTTTCCAGCAGACGCAGCACCGCGCGCTCGCCGTGCCCGGTCGGCAGCGTCGACACGCGCACGTCGACTGGCCGGCCGCCGACGCGCAGCGTGATGCGGCCGTCCTGCGGCAGGCGCTTCTCCGCGATGTCGAGCTGCGCCATGATCTTGATCCGCGAGATCAGCGCGCCGTGCAGCGCCTTCTTCGGGCGCACGACGTCGCGCAGCGTGCCGTCGACGCGAAAGCGCACGACCGACGCGTTCTCGAACGGCTCGATGTGAATGTCCGACGCCTGTTCGCGCGCCGCTTGCGTGAGCAGCGCGTTGATCATCCGGATGATCGGCGCGTCGTCTTCCGATTCGAGCAGATCCTCGACCTCGGGGATGTCCTGCATCAGCCGCGACAGGTCGACTTCGCCTTCGACCTCGCCGACCACCTGCGCGGCGCTGCCGTCCTGGCGCGCATAGGCCTGGTTGATCGCCTGCGCGAGCTCGTCGGCCGGCACGCGATGCACGGCGATCGAGCCGAAGTTGCGCGCGATTTCCGCGAGCGCGGCGTCGCTCGTGCGTTCGCTGATCCACACCTCGAGCGTATCGTCGAGCTGATGCGCGATCAGCACCTGGCCGCTCTTCGCGAAGCCGTACGGCAGCAGGCGCGCGGCGAGCGGCGACGGCGGCTGGCGTTCGCCCGGCGCGCCGTCGTGAGTGGAAGACGCGAGCACGTCGCTCACTGCGAGGCTCCCGGCGCGGTGGTCAGCGGCTGTTGCGGCACCGCCTGCTGCGGCACGCTCTGCGGCTGCGCGGGCGTCGCCTCCGGCAACGGCTGGGCCGGCACCGGCGCCACCTGGCGCTGCAACTGCTGGCGACGCATCTTGTCGAGATCGAACAGGTTCCCCGCGGCCGTGCCGCCTTGGCTCGGGCCAATCGGCATCGGCGGGACGACCGGATCGTCCTTGTCGCGCATCACGTTGTTGTCCGACTTGTATGCGCCCGTCACGCCCTGGATGTAGTCGTAGCGGTTGGCCGTCACTTCCTGCGCGGTACTGCGATCGGAGATGATCACCGGGCGCAGGAATACCATCAGGTTGGTCTTCTGACGCAGCTTCGTTTCGGAGCGGAACAACTGGCCGATCCATGGGATGTCGCCGAGCAGCGGCACCTTGCTGTTCGACACCTGGTAGTTGTCCTGCATCAGGCCGCCGAGCACGATGATCTCGCCGTTGTCGGCCAGGATCGTCGACTGGATCGAGCGCTTCGTGAAGGTCGGGCCGGTCTGCGCGTTCGTGGTGCCGCTGACGACCGCCGAATCCTCCGTGTAGAGCTGCAGCTTCAGGATCCCGCCGTCGGTGATCTGCGGCTTCACGTGCAACGTCAGGCCGACGTCGCGACGGTCATACGTATTGAACGCATTGCTCGTCGTGCCGCTCGTCAGGTTCGAATACGAACCGGTCGCGATCGGCACGTTCTGGCCGACGACGATCTTCGCTTCCTCGTTGTCGAGCGTGATCAGGTTCGGCGTCGACAGCACGTTCGCGTCGCTCACGCCCGCGAAATACTGCAGCAGCGCGCCGAGCCCCTGCACGCCGAACATGTTGTGCAGCCAGCCGATGTTGAGCCCTTGCGACAACTGTCCGAGATTGGCGGCAAGCCCGCCGCCGGTGATCCCGCCAGCGGCATTGGTCAAACCGCCGGCCGTCAGGTTGACGATGCTGTTGCCCAGGCCGCCCGACGGATTCAGGTTCGTGCCGCCGAGGAACTGGCCGCTCGCCACCTGCCACTGGATGCCGAGGTTGCCGGACGTATTCGAATTCAGCTCGACGATCAGCGCTTCGATATAGACCTGCGCACGCCGTGCGTCGAGCTGGTCGATCACCGAGCGCAGGTTCCGGTAAACCGGATCGGACGCGGTGATGATCAGCGAGTTGGTGGCCGAGTCGGCCTGGATCATCCCGCCCGGCTGGTTGTCGTCGCTCTTGTCCTTGTCGCCGCCGAGCAGGCCGCCCGTGCCGAGCCCGCCACCGCCGGACGAGCCGCCGCCGTACGCAGACGAAGACGACGAACCGCCGAGGCCGCCCGACGGCAGCGGCGGGGTGCCCGACGTGCCGGTCGAGAAGTTGCCGCTCGACGACGAGCCGCCGTTCTGGTTGAAGCTGTTCGCATCGTTGGACGAAGCCGACGAGCCGCTGTCGTTGCCGCCCTTGCCGAGCATCCCGCGCAGCGTCTTCGCGAGCTTGACCGCATCGGCGTTGCGCAGCGGCACGACGTGCATGTTGCCGGGCACCGCGCTCGGTGCGTCGAGCTGCTGCACGAGGCGCTTCGCGGCCGCGAGGCGCGATGCGCTCGATGCGCGCAGCATCAGCGAGTTGGTGCGCGGGTCGGCCGTGACCGATACCTTCAGCGTCGCGTCGCTGTTGCCGATCGCGCCCGGGTCGAGCATCTTCTGCAGCTGCGCGGCGAGGTCGATCGCGTTCGCGTTGCGCAGCGGCACGACCTGCACCTGCGCGCCCGCGGCGCTATCGACGCCCGCGATGATCTGCGCGATGCGGCGCACGTTGTCCGCATAGTCGGTCACGACGATCGTGTTGTTCGCCGGGTAGGCCGTCACCGTGTTGTTCGGCGAGATCAGCGGCCGCAGCACGGGCAGCAGGTTGTTCGCCGATTCGTTGTGCAGCTCGAACACCTGCGTGATCACCTGATCGCCGCGTGCCTGCGGCGCATTGCCGACATAGGTCGGCACGCCCTGCAGCTTCGCGTCGGCTTCCGGCACGACCTTCAGCACGCCGTGATCCTGCACGAGCGCGAAGCCCTGCATGCGCAGCGCGGACTGCAGCGTCTTCAACGCCTGGTCTTCCGGCACCGGCCGTTCGGCCACGAGATTGAGCTGCCCCTTCACGCGGGGGTCGACGATGATGGTCTTGCCGGTCGCGGCGCCGATCGCTTTCGCGACCTGGTCGATATCCGCATTCACGAAGTTGAGCGTGACCTGAGCATAGGCGGCCTGCGAGACGATGATGCCGGCCACGAGCAGGGTCGTGGCGATACGCCGCATAACGAAGCGATTTCTTGTCATGGATGAATGGGTCGATGCCGGCTCAGGCCACTTCCGGCGGTAGTGCTGGGATCCAGGTCCGAAAGAGGCGACATTAGCAGTTTTTCATGTCCGAAATATCACATTGATCCGAAGACTGTCTCACATACGACATGTATCCGGCGAACCGTATGCAATATGTAAGGATCGATGTCACACTCCGCATGCCGGCCGTCGCCTCCGCCGTCGCTTCCATTTCGCGATGAACCGACACGGAAATGCGGTATAACCGGCCTGTCGTATTCCTGCCTGACGCAATCCGGCGGTCTGCCGGTATGATACGGGCGGCGCGTTTCTCGTCGCACGAATAACGGCCACGGGTTTTCCCCGAGCTCCGCGCAATTCCTTTTCGTTTCCGCACGATGGACAAACGGTTCGCTTCGATCGCGTTGATCGCCGCCGGCGCATGGTTCGCCAGCGGCAACGCACGCGCGGATTGTTTCGACGAAGCGGCCAAATACCAGCAGGTCAATCCGTTGATCCTGCGCGCGATCGCGTGGCAGGAGTCGCGCAACCGGCCCGATGCGCTGAACAAGAATACGAACGGCTCGGTCGACTACGGCCTGATGCAGATCAATTCGATCCACCTGCCGACACTGTCGCGCTACGGGATCGGCCGCGACACGCTGATGGAACCGTGCAAGAACGTGTACATCGCCGCGTGGCATCTCAGACAGAAGATGAACCGCTACGGCAACACGTGGCAGGCGGTCGGCGCCTATCATTCGGAAACGCCGTCGCTGCGCGACAAATACGCGCGGCAGATCGCCGGCATCCTGACGCAATGGAAGTTGCTGCCGCCCACGCAGACCGCTCAGGCCACTCAGGCTGCTCCGGCCGCGCAGTGATGCCGCGCGGCATCGCCGGCTGACGCCGCGCCGGCCGGCCAGCGCGCGTTTGATGCACAATGCGGGCTGACGCCGCCGTTTCGTCCGCGTGCGGGCCGATCGCGCCCCGGCAGGGCGCTGCGGCCGCTTTTTCATCTTTTCCGTTGGTGCATATCATCATGAATCCGGCAATGAAACAGCCGTTGCCCGTCACCGTGCTGTCCGGCTTCCTCGGCGCCGGCAAGACCACGCTGCTCAACCACGTCCTCGCGAACCGCGCGGGCCTGAAAGTCGCGGTGATCGTCAACGATCTCGCGGCGGTCAACATCGACGCGTCGCTCGTGCGCGATGCGCAGGCGCTGTCGCACGTCGAGGAACGCCTCGTCGAAATGTCGAACGGCTGCATCTGTTGCACGCTGCGCGACGACCTGCTCGTCGAGATCCGCAACCTCGCGTCCGAAGGCCGCTTCGACGCGATCATGATCGAATCGACCGGTATCGCGGAGCCGATGCCGATCGCCGAAACGTTCACGTTCGTCGACGACGACGGCACGTCGCTGTCGGCCATCGCGCGGCTCGACACGCTCGTCACCGTGGTCGACGCGTACAACTTCCTGCGCGACTACGGCTCCGACGACGCGCTCGCGACGCGCGGCATCGCCGCGTCGGAAGACGACGACCGCACGCTCGTCGAGCTGCTGATCGAGCAGATCGAATTCTGCGACGTGCTGGTGATCAACAAGGCCGACCTGGTCGGCGCGGACGATCTCGCGCGCCTGCAGCACATCCTCGCGCGCCTCAATCCGCGCGCGCACCAGGTCGTGTCGACGTTCGGCAACGTGCCGCTCGACGAAGTGCTGAACACCGGCCGCTTCGATTTCGACGAAGCCGCGAATGCGCCGGGCTGGCTCGCGTCGCTCGACCGCGATCACGCGCATTGCGACGATCCCGACTGCCAGGACGACCATCATGCGCACGTGCACGGCGAAGCCGACGAATTCGGGATCGGCAATTTCGTTTACCGCGCGCGCCGGCCGTTTCACCCGGCACGGCTCTGGGCGCTGCTGCATCAGGAGTGGCCGGGCGTGCTGCGCAGCAAGGGTTTCTTCTGGCTCGCGACGCGCAACGACATCGCGGGTTCGCTGTCGCAGGCGGGCGGCGTATGCCGGCACGGGCCGGCCGGTTCGTGGTGGGCGGCGCAGGATCGCGCGGAATGGCCGGACGACGACGAGCTGCTCGCCGAAATCCGCGCCGAATGGCTGGGCGATCTCGACGATCGCACGGTCGGCGATCGCCGACAGGAACTCGTGCTGATCGGCATCGCACTCGACGCCGACGCGTGGCGCGCGAAACTCGACGCGTGCCTGCTGACCGATGCGGAGTTCGCGCTCGGCGCGACGGGATGGGCGGCGTTCGACGATCCGTTCCCGGCGTGGGACGTCGATTCGCACGACGACGATCACGGCGACACACAAATCGTGCACGCGTGAAGCGCGTGGTAACAGCTCGTAAAAATAACCGTTAATTTTTGCAAGAGCGACGCAGACTGTGGCGAAAATGCCGCGCGCGCCCAACAAAAAACCCGCCGAGAGGCGGGTTTTTTTCTGGAACAGGCGCGGGTTTAACGCTTGTTGACGGCGTCCTTGAACGCCTTGCCGGCCGTGAACTTGACCGTCTTGGCTGCCGGGATCTTGATGGTTTCGCCCGTCTTCGGGTTGCGGCCCGTACGTGCTGCGCGCTTGCCCGAACCGAAGCTGCCGAAGCCGATCAGCTGAACCGCATCACCCTTCGACACGGCCTTCTTGATGACTTCGAGCAGCGTGTCCAGCGTTTCGCCGGTTTGAGCCTTGCTGGCGCCCGTTTGGGCGGCGACGGCGTCGATCAGTTCCTGTTTGTTCATTAAGGTTCCTTTATCAGGTTAGGTTGACACGAACAGCGCGAACGCGCCGATTATACGTGCGCGAACCGTGCCGTCGAGAGTCAGACTCCGACGACACAGCGCCGAATCCTGGCCCGCGCGACGCGCCCTCCGGCTTGCCGGCGGCCACCCCGCGGTACGGCGTTGCTATGATAGCGCAGCGCAAACCCAATAACGACAAGGGTTTCAAAGATTTTCATCGGTATTTCGCCGAATGAATCGTCGATTGCCCGTTTTTTGACCTGCGCCAACCGGACAGGATACGCAGCGTGGTCCGCCCGTTCGTCGCCCCGTTGCCCTTTTCCAACGGCCGGTCGGACGGCCTCCCGCAATCCCTTGCCAGGCTTGGCTGCCACGTTTTTTGTTTCGCATGCCCGACCGACTTGTTTACGCCACGCTCGCGCTTCGCGACGACGGCACGCTCGTCTCGCCCGAGTTCGGCGAGCTTCATCGCGGCGCATCCGGCACGCTCGCGCACGCGCATCGCGCATTCGTCGCGGGCAACGGGCTGCCCGCGCGCTGGCAGCGCCGTCGAACGTTCACGATCGTCACGACCGAATTCGGCGCGGGCGCCGGCTTCCTTGCGGCCTGGGCCGCGTGGCGCGACGATCCTGCGCGCTGCGAACGGCTGCATGTCGTCGCGCTCGAGCCGCACCCGTTCTCGCGCGACGACCTGCGTCGAGCGGTTTCGCATATGGTTGCAGACACAACCATATCGGCGGACGCCGATGCATTGATCGATGCATGGCCGATCCTCGTGCCGGGCCTGCACCGGCTCGAATTCGACGAAGGACGCGTGGTGCTCACGCTCGCGTTCGGCGATGCGATCGACCTGTCGAAGAAGCTCGTCGCGCGCGCCGATGCGTTTTTTCTCGACGGCGCCGCGGCATCGGCCGACGGAATCCGCGCACTCGCGAAAATCGCCGGCGAACACGCGACGTTTGCGACCCATGCAAAGTCCGCCGACGTGAAACACGCGCTCGGCGAAACAGGTTTCACGTTCCGCGAAGTCGACGATCGTCTCGTCGGCGAATATGCGCCGCGCTGGCGCGCGCGCCGACACGAGCCGCCGCGGGCACTGACCGTTGCAGCGCGCCGGGCGATCGTGATCGGTGCGGGCCTCGCCGGCTGCGCAGTGGTCGAACGCCTGGCTGCACGCGGCTGGGACGTCACGCTGATCGAGCGGCACGAACGGATCGCCAGCGAAGCGTCAGGCAACCCAGCCGGGGTTTTTCATCCGTTGATGACGCGCGACGACAACGTCGCGAGCCGGCTCACGCGCGGCGGCTTCCTGCACGCGATTGCACGCTGGCACGCCCTCGAACGCGCAGGGCATGCGTTCGCGCGCAGCACGCACGGGATGATCCATCTCGCCGAATCGGCCGACGATTTCGCGCGGATGCGCGACGCGTTCGATGCGTTCGGCGCGCCGTCGGACTACGCAGCCCTGCTCGATGCCGATGCCGCGCGCGCGCACCTGAATCTGCCGGTCGAGCATGGCGGCCTGCTGTTTCCGCACGGCGGCGCCGTCTGGCCGGCCGGGCTGTGCGCCGCGCAATATGCGGCGGCGGGCGAGCGCGTGCGCCTGCTTGCGTCCACCTGCGTCGCGCGGCTCGAACGACGGGGCGACACCTGGCATGCGCTCGACGATACCGGCGCCACGCTAGCCGATGCGCCCGTCGTCGTGCTCGCGAACGCGGGCGACGCCGCGCGTCTTGCCGGGCTGCGGCATGTCGCGCTGCAGCCGGTGCGCGGCCAGCTCACGCTGCTGCCACCGGGCACGACGGCGCCGCTGCCGTGCCCGACGATCGGCGACGGTTACGCGGTCCCGCTCGCCGACGGCACGCTGCTGATCGGCGCAACGTTCGAGCCCGACGACACCGATCCCGCGATGCGTACGGCCGGCCACGTCGAAAACCTCGAGCGCGTGCGGCACCTGCTGCCGGGCCTGATCGGCGACCTGCCGGACCCCGCCACGCTGCGCGGGCGCGTGGCGTTGCGCTGGGTGGTCGGCGACCGCCTGCCGCTCCTCGGCCCGCTCGCCGACGAAGCGCAGGCCACCGCGAACGCACGCGCGCTCGGCGGTGCGCAGGCGCGCGACCTGCCGCGCCTGCCCGGCCTCTACGGCGCATTCGGCTTCGGTTCGCGCGGCCTCGTGTGGGCTGCGCTCGGCGCCGAGCTGATCGCCTCGCAACTCGAAGGCGAGCCGTGGCCGCTCGAGCGCGAACTCGCCGACGCGGTCGATCCCGCCCGTTTCCTGATCCGCGCGCTGCGCGCACGCCGCGTCGGCTCGACGGGCTGATCGGCCGCGCCTTTCTCACAGTTTCCCGATTTTCCCGCGCAAGGTTATCCACGCAATGCTGTGGATAACCACGCGGAATCCGCGCGTACTTCGTGTGCAATCACAGTGGACGTAAACTGGGCAACTCCGCACAGCTGTGAAGCGGCCCGAAAGTTGCTCAACTCAAACGTCTGTGCACGAACAGCCTGTGCAACCGGTTATGGTTTCGCCAACGCCTTGATCCGGCAGCGTAAACCGGAGTTATCCACAGAACTGTGCGTCCTTTGTTAACTTCTACTACGTATATATACAAGTAAACCTTTGAAACCAAAGACCTGTGGTGCCGCACAGCGCCGCGAGTCGATTCGGTCGGTTCCGGAGCGAAAAAGCTGTGGCACAATCGGTTTCCTTCGCGTTCGTTCGGCCAGGCGCCGGACATGCTTCAATGGAACGGTCGGCATGATTTCGAATCTGAATCTTCGAGTCCGCCAGTCCGTTCACACACCAGGCCGACAATCCAGATCGGCAACCTGAACGACGTTCCACCCTGTGGCGGAACAGGCGGATCCCATGTACCGCCGTCGTCGAGCACAACAATCACATTCGGGGCAATACCCAGCCGGCGCGCATCCATTCCTGTCGCTTGACCCGTGTCGCTGGCGGTTGCTTCCAAAGGAGAAGTCACCACGATGAAGTCGGCGTTCTCATTCCTGCCCAACTGGCCACTCGCGCCGGATGCCGTGTTCTGGGCCGGGCTCGCGCTGTTCGCCGCCGGCCTGTGCGGCGAGCTGTGCTATCGCGCTTGGCGTCTGCCGCGCATCACCGGCTATGCCGTAATCGGCCTGATCGCCGGTTCGTTCGGATTCGGCGTGATCGACGCGAGCACCGACGAAACCTCGCGGCTGCTGATGGACGTCGCGCTCGGCCTGCTGCTGTTCGAACTCGGCAGCCGCCTCGACCTGCGCTGGATTCGGCGCAATCCGTGGCTCGTCGCGTCGAGCCTCGCGGAAGCCACGCTCACGTTCGTGCTCGTACTGTTCGTGATGCTCGCGCTCGGCGTATCGGGGATGGTCGCGCTGGTGCTGTCGGCGATCGCGATCGCGACGTCGCCGTCGATGGTGATCCAGCTCAAGACCGAACTGCGCGCGGAAGGGCAGGTGTCGCAACGCCTCATCACGCTCACCGCGCTGAACAGCGTGTACGCGATCGTGCTGACCAAGCTCGTGACGAGCTGGCTGCACCAGGAAGCGTACGGCAACGTTTTCGCGACGATCCTGCAACCGCTTTACCTGCTCGCCGGTTCTTTCATCGTCGCGTATCTCGTCGCGCGTTCGTGCAATTACCTGTTCCGTCACATGACCGCGACGATGCGCGACGAGCATTCGTTCGTCGCGCTGTTCGGGCTCGTGATGCTCGCGATTGCCGTCGCGCAGGCGTTGAAGCTGTCGACGCTGCTCACGCTGCTGCTCGCCGGCATCATCGTGAAGAACCTCGAAGCGCGGCCGCAACTGTGGCCCGAGCATTTCGGCACGGCCGGCTGGCTGCTGACGGTGGTGCTGTTCGTGCTGACGCTCACGTCGTTCACGTGGGGCGACATCGCGCTCGGCGGGTTGCTCGCGATCGTGCTGATCGTCACGCGGCTCGCCGCGAAGCTGGCCGGCGTCGTCGCGTTCGCGAAGCCGAGCGGTCTCGGGATGAAGCAGGGCGTCGCACTCGGCATCGCGCTCACGCCGATGTCCGCGCTGTCGTACCTGCTCGTCGACGACACCTACCAGCTCTACCCGAATTTCGACCCGCACCTGCGCGCGATCGTGATGTGCTCGATCGTGATCCTGCAGCTCGTCAGCCCGTTCGTCGTCTACCGCTGCCTGTCGGCGGTCGGCGAACGCAGCGACGGCAACTGATTCCGGAACCTGCCATGGCACTCGAAACCTTCGTCAATTCCGAACCGTTCACGTTCGGCGTCGAACTGGAGATCCAGGTCGTCAATACGCACAATTACGACCTGACCAAAGCGGCATCCGACCTGATGCGCCTGATCCAGGGCGAGACCTTTCCGGGCAACATCACGCCGGAAATCACCGAAAGCATGATCGAGCTGTCGACCGGCATCTGCCATTCGCACGAGCAGGCCGTCAGCGAGCTGCATGCGATCCGCGACGTGCTCGTGAAGGCAGCCGACCAGCTCAACGTCGGGCTGGCCGGCGGCGGCACGCATGCGTTCCAGCAATGGAGCGACCGGCAGATCTACGATGCGCCGCGCTTCCAGTACATCTCCGAGCTGTACGGCTATCTCGCGAAGCAGTTCACCGTGTTCGGCCAGCACGTGCACATCGGTTGCCCCGATCCCGACAGCGCGCTGTTCCTGCTGCACTCGATGTCGCGCTTCATTCCGCACTTCATCGCGCTGTCCGCGTCGTCGCCATTCGTGCAGAACGTCGATACGGGCTTCCATTCGGCACGCCTGAATTCGGTGTTCGCGTTCCCGCTGTCGGGTCGCGCACCGTTCGTGCTGACCTGGGACAGCTTCGAGGAGTACTTCACGAAGATGGTGAACACGGGCGTCGTCAATTCGATGAAGGACTTCTACTGGGATATCCGGCCGAAGCCCGGCTACGGCACGATCGAGGTGCGCGTGATGGACACGCCGCTGTCGGTCGACCGCGCGGCGGCGATCGCCTGCTACATCCAGACGCTCGCACGCTACCTGCTGACCGACCGGCCGCTGAAGCTGTCGGAGGACGATTACCTCGTCTACACGTTCAACCGTTTCGAAGCGTGCCGTTTCGGGCTCGAAGGCACCTGCGTGAATCCTCAGACGGGCGAGCGCCGCACGATCGCGGAAGACATCCTCGACACGCTCGACCGAATCGCGCCGCATGCGGCTGCGCTCGGTTCGCGCGCGGCGCTCGACGAGATCGGTGCGCTCGCGAAGGCGCGCGTGAACGACGCATCGTGGTTGAGAACCGTTTTCAAACAGGAAAAATCGCTGAACGAGACGGTCCGGCAGCAGTGCTTACGTTGGCGCGAGTGAAAAAATGTTTTGCAGATTGCGGGATCGACCGCGGCGCGATTCGCTGAATGGCGCTCGCCGCCGCGTCCGGCCGAACGCGTCGCCAGTCGTCCTGAAAATCTGTGGATAACCTGATATTCCACTGCAAAGTCAACGCTCTGCGGGCGGGATAACCCGGTGGATCATCAACGTGCGGCCGGTGGCCGATCCGAACAGGAAAATACCGGCGCGCCCCGCTTCGCGGGCTCGTGACATTGCGCGCACAACGAAAAATTGCGGTTATCCAGCGATTTTCCACAGAGTGCAGGGGATAACTTAGCTGTGCGATTTTCCGCTCTCGCTTAGAATGTCGGCTTTGCGGACACCGGAAACGATGCGTGTCTCTCCGGTCGCCGCGAACGCGACCGCCGCGTGTGCCTCGCGACGGCCGTGCTGACGCACTCGAAAGAGTGCGTCTGTTTTGAGACGGGATTCGATCTCCACACTACGGCCGCTCGGCCAACCGGGCGGCGGCAAAGCGAAAAGACTATGAGCGAAGGCGTTTACGGGAACCAGGCTGCGGGACGTGTGACCCACAGCCTGCTGCGGTTGAGCACGGCCATGCGGAGCGAGGCATGGGATTGGGCGGAAGGCGCTGGCCTCACGCCGACGCAGGGCGAGATTCTCGTGCTGCTGTTGCAGCGCAAGGGCCCGATGCGGCTCGGCGAGATCGCGCGCGAGACGCAGCTCACCGCGGCCACGACGAGCGATGCGGTCAGCACGCTCGAGACGAAGGGGCTCGTCGAGAAGCGCCGTGCGCTGGACGACGGCCGGGCACTGGCCGTGCGCCTGTCGGCGCGTGGCCGCACGGCCGCGAAGAAGGCGCTGCAATGGCCTGAATTCCTGACGAAAGCGGTGGGCAAGCTCGGCGCGGACGAGCAGGGCACGCTGTATCGCGCGCTGCTGAAGACGCTGCGCGAGCTGCAGGTGGCCGGCGCGACGCCGCCGCAACGCATGTGCCTCACGTGCACGCATTTCCAGCCGGGCAAGCTGTCGAAGAAGACCGTGCATCACTGCGCGGCGCTCGACATCTCGATGTCCGACAGCGATCTGCGTCTCGACTGCCCGGTGCAGGAAGAAGCCGACGCGGCGACGCAGAAGAAGACCTGGAAGATTTTCGCTGGCTGACGTCCGTCGATCGACCGGGAGGCCGATGATGAACGCTGAAGTCGTGGCGATCCGCCACGTGCATTTCGAGGATCTCGGGAGCTTCGAGCAGGTGCTCGGCGAACGCGGTCGACGGGTGCGCTATGTCGATGTCGGATCGTCGCGGGTCGAGGTGCTCGACGTGCTCGAGCCGTCGCTGCTCGTCGTGCTCGGCGGGCCGCTCAGCGTGTACGACGATGCGCAGTATCCGACGATCGCGCCGCTGCTGGCGCTCGTGCGCCAGCGCATCGACGCGGGGCTGCCGATCCTCGGCATCTGCCTCGGCGCGCAGTTCATCGCGCGGGCGCTCGGGGCGCGCGTCTATCCGGCCGCCCGGCACGAACTCGGCTGGGCGCCGCTGACGCTCACCGATGCCGGCCGCGCGTCGCCGTTGCGCCATCTCGACGGCGCGACGACGTCGATGCTGCACTGGCATGGCGATACGTTCGACCTGCCGGGCGGTGCGATCCATCTCGCGTCGACGCCGGCCTGCCGCCACCAGGCATTCGCATGGGGGCAGCACGTGCTGGCGTTGCAATGTCATCCCGAGATCCGTGCCGATCGCTTCGAACCGTGGCTGATCGCAAACGCCGGCGAAATCGCCGCGACGCCCGGCGTCGACGCGCGCCAGTTGCGTGCCGATACCGCGCAGCACGGCCCCGCGCTCGAGACGGCTGCACGGCGCATGTTCGCGGAGTGGCTCGGCAGCGTCGGGCTCTGACGTCGCGGGCAGTCCCGTCCGCTGCAACGGTCGGAGCCGGCCTGCATCCGTTGTGGGGCCGGCGCATCGCCGTACACCGCACATTCCGCGCACCGCCGGCATCCCGGCCGGCCGTACCTGACCATCCGCTTACTGTCGTTCGCGCCGTCTGCACGCTTCGGGCGTGCGTGCTACGCTCGTCCGCTCTTTCCCTTTCCTGGCGAGCGGCTTCCATGACTGCGCTGTTTTCCCCGTTCACGCTGCGCGGCGTGACCCTTCCGAACCGGATCGTGATTTCCCCGATGTGCCAGTACTCGGCCGAACGCGGCGAAGCGACCGACTGGCACATGATTCACCTCGGCCATCTCGCGCTGTCGGGCGCGGGGCTGCTGTGCATCGAAGCGACCGCCGTGGAACCCGACGGGCGCATCACGCATGGCGACCTCGGCCTGTGGGACGACGTGACCGAAGCCGCGCTGAAGCCGGTGCTGGCCGCGATCCGCAAGCATTCGCCGGTTCGCGTCGCGATGCAGTTGTCGCATGCGGGGCGCAAGGCGTCGAGCGCGGCGCCGTGGGAAGGCGGCCAGCTCGTGCCGGTCGCCGACGGCGGCTGGTTGCCGCACGGGCCGTCGGCCGTGCCGCACAAGGACGGCGAGACGCCGCCGCTCGCACTCGATGCCGCGGGCCTGAACCGTATCCGGGAAGCCTTCGCGGCGTCGGCCAGGCGGGCTGCTCGGCTCGGCATCGATGCGATCGAAGTGCATGCCGCGCACGGCTACTTGCTGCATCAGTTCCTGTCTCCGCTCGCGAACCGGCGCACCGACGAATACGGCGGCTCGCGCGAAAACCGGATGCGGTTTCCGCTCGAGATCTTCGAGATCGTGCGCGCCGCGTTTCCGGAAGACCGGCCGGTCGGCGTGCGCGTGTCCGCGACCGACTGGGTCGAAGGCGGCTGGGAGCTCGACGATACGATCGCGTTTGCGCACGAACTGAAGCGCCGCGGCTGCGACTGGATCGACGTGTCGTCCGGCGGCGTGTCGCCGCTCCAGAAGATTCCGCTGTCGCCCGGTTACCAGGTGCCGTTCGCGCAGGCCGTGAAGCGGGCGGTCGGCATGCCGACGATCGCGGTCGGCCTGATCAACGAACCCGGGCATGCGGACCGGCTGATCGAGGCCGGCGATGCCGATCTCGTCGCGATGGCGCGTGCGATGCTGTACGACCCGCGCTGGCCGTGGCACGCGGCGGCCGAACTCGGCGCGCAGGTGACGGCGCCGCCGCAATACTGGCGCTCGCAACCGCGCGAGCACAAGGCGCTGTTCGGCGACGTCGCATTCGGCCAGCGCTGAGCCCATCGCGCAATATTGCGCGCGATGTTGAACGAAGCAATCGTGAACGTGTAGGATGCGGGTGATTCGCCGCATGCCCCGACGCGGCACCGACCGGTGCCGCGTTTTCGTTTGGCGCGGCGCCCGGCCGCGTTCGCGGTCGCTTCCATTCAAGTCGTCTTCACAAGGATTCGTTCGATGAGTTCACGCAGGATCGCGGTGCGCCGCTCGGGAGTACACGGCAAGGGCGTGTTCGCCGTGGCGCCGATCAAGGCCGGCGAGCGCGTAGTGGAATACAAGGGCGAGCGAATCTCGTGGAAGGAAGCGCTGCGCCGTCATCCGCACGACCCGAGCGAGCCGAATCATACGTTCTACTTCGCACTCGACGAAGGCGGCGTGATCGACGGCAAGATCGACGGCAACAGCGCGCGCTGGATCAACCATTCGTGCGCGCCGAACTGCGAAGCCGAGGAGGTCAAGGGCCGCGTATTCATCCACGCGCTGCGCGACATCGGCCCGGAAGAGGAACTGTTCTACGACTACGGCCTCGTGATCGACGCGAAGCTGACGAAGAAGCTCAAGCGCGAATACGCGTGCCACTGCGGTGCGGAGTCGTGCCGCGGCACGTTGCTCGCGACGTCCGACGAAAGCGGGAAGAAGAAAAAGAAGAAGGACAAGAAGGACGGCAAATCCGCGTCCGGTTCGAAGGACAAGAAGAACCGGAAGTGATGCAGGCGGCAGCGCATTTCGCGCTGCCGCTGTCGTTTCGGCCGACGGGTGGCGCGTCGTAGCGGGCCGTCGTTCGATTTCCTTCTCCGGCGGGCCGCCCGGTCGAAACGGGCCGACGGCCGCCCGCCGCGAATCGCTCAGTGCGTCGGCGCCGCAGCCGGCATTTCGCCGGCCGGCTTCTCCGTGCGCGCGGCGAGCGGCACCCTCACCACGAAGCGCGAGCCGCCTTCCGGGGCATCCTCGTACGATACGGTGCCGCCGTGCATCGCAATGATGTCGTGCACGATCGCGAGCCCCAGCCCGGCGCCCGTTTCGACGCCGTTGCCGCTTTGCGCGTCGCCGCGGAAGAAGCGCTTGAACAGGTCGGCCTGCTGGTTCGCGGGCACGCCGGGGCCGTTGTCCTCGACGACGATCTCGGCGGCAGGCTGGCTGTCCTCGAGCGCGGCGCGCGCGACGTTCACCGTGATCCGCGCGCCGTCCGGCCGCGCGAGCGGCACGTACTTCAGCGCATTGTCGAGCAGGTTCGCGATCACCTCGCGCAGCAGCACGGGGTTGCCGCGCACGATCAGCGTCTCATCGTCGCCCGCGTCGTCGCTGCGCTGGAAGCCGAGGTCGACATGCGACGCGAGCGCGCGCGGCACCCATTCGGCGCCCGTCTCGAACGCCATCGCCGCGAGATCGACATCGACGAAGCGCGCGGCCTGTTCGCCCGGCTCGGCACGCGCGAGCGACAGCAACTGGTTGGACAGCCGCACCGCGCGATCCGCGGCCGCGCGCAGCTCGCGCACCGCGGCGAAGGTCTGGTGCGGGTCGCGCGCGACGGCCGCCTGCTCGGCATGCAGCTTCACCGCGGTGAGCGGCGTGCGCAACTGGTGGGCGGCATCGGCGATGAACTTGCGCTGCGCGTCGAGCGCGGTCTTCAGACGGCCGAGCAGCGCGTTCATCGCGCTCGTCAGCGGCCGGATCTCCAGCGGCACGTCGGTTTCGTCGACCGGTTCCAGCGACGTGTGGGTCTGCCGGTTCAGCGAATCGGCCAGATGCGTGAGCGGGCCCAGTTGCTGGTTCACGACGCGCCACACGATACCCCAGCCCGCGAGCAGCAGTAGCAGCAGCGGCATCATGATCGCGACGAGGAATTCGGCCGCGATCCGGTAGCGGTGCCGCACCGGCTGCGCGACTTCGACGACCATCGGCCGGCCGCCTTCGACGTTGTCGACGCGCACCTGCGCGACCCGCACCGCGCGGTTGTCGTACTCGGCCTCGAACACGTACGCGTGATGCATGCGGCGCACGTTGATGCCCTGCAGCGGCAGCTTCGGATCGCCGGCGAGTTCCTGCTCGCCGTCGCTGATCCGGTAGATCAGCGCTTCGGCCGGATCGGAGAACATCGCCTGCGCGAGCGGCGGCACCGTGAACGGCGCGTCGGGGCCGGCGATCTGGATCTGTTTGGAGATGGCGGTCGCGAGATCGGCGAGCGAGCGGTCGATCACGTGCTGCGTGTATTGCCACGCGAGCCAGTAGGCGATCAGGCCGCTCATCAGCGCGAGCATCGACAGCGGAGCGGCGAGGCGCCGGAGCAGCGAGCGGCGCAGGCTGGTGGTCACAGCCGGATCAGAAGACATTTCGACGGGCAAATGGATGGGCGCCGCTCACGGGGAGCGGCGCGGTCGTGCGCCGGGAGCGGCGACGCGGAGCAGCACGCATGCGCCGGCGGCACGCGGCCCGGCCGGCGCGCGGCGTCGCTCAGACGCTCGCCGTCTGGCGGATTTCCTGCAGCAGGTAGCCGAAACCGCGCACCGTGACGATTTCGACCCGGCACTGTTCGAGCTTCTTGCGTACGCGGTGCACGTAGACTTCGATCGCGGTGTCGCCGAGATCGCCGCCGAAGTGCGTGAGGTGATCCTGCAACTGGGCCTTGCTGACGACGCGGCCGTGACGCAGCAGCAGCATCTCGAGCACCGCGAATTCGCGCGGCGACAGTTCGAGCGGCTTGTCGTCGTTGAAGATGCGGCGGTCGACGCCCGACAGCCGGACGCCGCCGAGCGACACTTCCGGACGCGGCATGTCGCTGTGCGGGCCGCTGCGGCGCATCACCGCGCGGATGCGCGCTTCGAGCTCGGCCGGCTCGAACGGCTTGAGCATGTAGTCGTCGGCGCCGGAGTTCAGGCCCTGGATCCGGTCGTTCAGCTCGTCGCGCGCGGTCAGCACGATCACGGGCGTGTGGCGGTTGGTCTGGCGGAAGCGCGTGAGCAGGGTCATCCCGTCGATGCCCGGCAGGCCGAGGTCGAGGATCACGAGTTCGTGGCGGTTCTGTGCCAGCGCCTGTTCGGCAAAAATGCCGTCATGCACCATGTCGACGGTGAAGCCAGCCTGCTCGAGGCTGCTCTGGATACCGCGTGCGATGGGGCGGTCGTCTTCGATCAGAAGGAGTCGCATGAAGTTCGCTCAAGTACAATGGGTTGGCGGTTCAGGCACGCGGACAGCACGAAGCCGTTTCCACAGGGACGCCGCATCGCCTGACATCAAGCATGGCGGCCAGCGAACGATTAGATCCAATCATGTCCGATATTTCGATCCACGACCTAGAAGCCGCGATCAATTTCTGGCGCGCCCGCTCGCCGTCGAGCGGCGACGAACTCAAACTCTGCGAAGAGGCCAGCGCGCTCTCCAAGCCGTATGCGCTGCTGATTGTACAGCGCGAAAGCGCGCTGCAACTGGAAGGATTGGACCCCAAGGCGCGGAAAGCGTACGAGACTTACGTGCGCCTTAAGGATGGCTTGGAAAGCTGAAGGCTTTCGCTGAGTACATCCTAGAAAACGTTTAGCGAAATGAAAAGTTGACGCGCCGCGCATCGAAAGGAGGCGCGGCGGTGGAGGCGATACTCAGGCGCCCGGTTGCGCGTGTGCGGCGGCGCCGTCGATGAACCGCGCGAGTTCGATGTCGCGTTCGGTCAGCCCGTCGGCATCGTGGGTCGACAGCGTGACGTCGACGCGGTTGTACACGTTGAACCATTCCGGATGGTGATTCATCTCCTGCGCCTTGATCGCGACACGCGTCATGAAGCCGAATGCCTCGTTGAAATCGGCGAAGCGCAGGCGGCGCTGGATCGCGTCGCGGCCCGGCACGGCCGTCCAGAGCGGCAGGCCTTCGAGCCGGGTCTTGCGTTTTTCGGATGTGAGCTTGTGGATCATCTTGCACCTCTCGTTCGGTAACGGTGTCCGCCCGCGGCTGCGCCGCGCGGCGAAGCCGGCATCGTTCATTGTTTCATAGTTGCGGGAAGGGCGACGGGCAGCCGGCGACGGGCAACCGGCGGGTGCCGCGCGCCCAGCGCATCACGCGTCGTCGTCGTCGGGCCAGCCCTCGCCCGTGCCGCGATGCAGCACGCGGTCGGTCTCGAGCACCGCGCCGGCCGCGAATTCGGGCAATGCCGCGAGCCGGCCAGCCAGTGCGCGGCCGTCGACGTCGGCGAGCGCGAACAGTTGCGCGAAATCGTCGATCACGAAGTAAGTCTTCTGGAACGTGTCGATCCGGTACTTCGTGCGCATCACGCGCTCGAGGTCGAACCCGAGCCGGTTCGGCGCCGCGCTTTCGAGGCTGTACAGGCTTTCGCCCTTGCTCGATACGATCCCGGCGCCGTAGATCGACAGTCCGTTGACCGCGCGCGGGTCGCGGATCAGCCCGAATTCGACCGTATACCAATAGAGGCGCGCGAGCCGCGCCAGCGCCGCTTCGTCGTCGGCAACCGCGAGCGCGGTGCGGCCATACGCCTGCATGTAGTCGGCGAACACCGGATCGATCAGCAGCGGCACGTGGCCGAACAGGTCGTGGAAGCAGTCGGGTTCCTGCAGGTAGTCGAGCTGGTCGGGACGGCGCATCCACCAGGTGACGGGAAAACGCCGGTTCGCGAGGTGCTCGAAGAACACGCGGTCGGGCACGAGGCCCGGCACCGCCACGATTTCCCAGCCGGTCACGGGCTTCAACTGGCGGTTCACGTCGGCGAACGACGGCACGCGATCGGCCGGCAGCTCGATCTTGCCGAGCCCGGCGACGAATGCATCGCACGCGCGGCCGCGCAGCAGCGCTGACTGGCGCGCATAGAGCTGCTTCCACACCGCGTGGTCGACCCGGCCGTAGCGCTGAAGCGGCTGGTCGATGGTGAAATCGGCGCGGGTTTCGAGGCCCGCGTCGAACTGCTCCTGCAGTTTCGCGGTGACGACGGTGGACATGATCAGGCTCTGCACGCTGTGGTTGGGATCATGCAAGTGTAGAGCGGGCTGCGCGCGGATTGGGCGCATAGTTGGCGTTGAATTGCTTGATAATGCGATAATCGCGCATCAAATCACGAATCGATGCGGAGAATGCTCATGCTGGAACTCGATCACTTCGATCTCGCGCTGCTGGACGTGCTGCAGCGCTTCGGTCGCGCGACCCATCAGCAGCTGGGCGAGGAGGTGCCGCTGTCGCCGTCGCAGATCGGCCGGCGGTTGCAGCGGCTCGAGGCGGCCGGCGTGATCGAAGGCTACCGCGTGATGCTGCGGCCCGAAAAGCTCGGCCTCGGCGTGACCGCGTTCACGAGCCTGAAGCTCAAGCATCACGGCGATTCGATCATCGAGCAGTTCCAGCAGCAGATCGACGTGCTGCCGGAAGTGCTCGAATGCCATGCGGTGGTCGGCGATGCCGACTACCTGCTGCGGATCGTCGCGCCGGATCTCAACGCGCTGTCGCAGTTCGTGATGAAGAAGCTGATGCGCGTACCGGGCGTCGACAGCGTGCGCTCGAACATCGTGCTGACGACCTTCAAGCGCAACGGCGCGCTGCCGCTCGCGCATCTGGCGCCTGGCGCCGCGTGACGGGGAGGAGCCGCGGCGCCGGCGCCGAGGGCGGCCCGCGCGGGGCGCCCTCGGTGGGGCCGGATCAGGCCGTTTCGGGGCGGGTGTCGGCGTTCAGCAGATCGACGTACGCGACCGCGACGAGATCGTCCTGCGCCACGCCGAGCTTCGCGAACACCTCGTGCGCTTCGGCTTCGCCGCCGGCTTCGTCGTCGTCCGGGCCGAGCACGACTTCGAGCTCGATGAAATCGCCGAGCCCGTCGACGCGGTCGAGGTGGATGCGCGTGCGGCCCGCGAGGTACACGTGCCGCTCCTTCGTCACGATCCCGCGCGTGGTCAGCGCGGTCGCGAGCAGCGAATGCATCGCATCGGGGTTCGTCACCGGGCTGCGCGTGTAGTACGACGCCTTCGGGCCGTCGCGGTCGTCGCGCTGATAGAAGATCAGCTCGGCCGGCGTGCCGTCCTCGAAGCGGCGCAGCTTCAGTCGGCCGCGCGGTACGTCGTAGAAGAAATCCTGCTGGCGGTAGAACAACGGCGCTTCGGTCGCGAGCTGAGCCGCCTGTTCGCGCAGCCGGTCGAATTCACGGGCGCGGGCTTTGATCTCGATGTTGCGGGCCATGCGGGTCTCCTTCAATCGGGGTCTCGCGGTGTGCGAACGCACAATCTAGCAAAAAGCCTGCGATGGCGGCGTGACGAGCGGACGGCACGCGGCGACACGACGCGGGGCGGGCGATCGATCCGTAACGGCGACCCGCGGAATGCGTCGGGCACCGAAACCCGCTGCGCGAGCGGCCGCGTCGACATCAGCAACGCTCATATCGCCCACTGTGCTTCGATCAGCCGCAGCGCGGCCGCGATCGCGGGTTCGTCGCGCCGCTCGGCGAGCGTCACGAACGTCAGTTCGGTCGGCACCGTCACGCGCTCGACGATCGTCAGCGCATGCGCGTGCGCTTCGGCCAGCGCAGTCGAATCGCGCGCGAGCGTCAACCCGATCCCCGATTTGACGAGGTCGAGCATCGATTGCTCCTGGTCGACCTCGGCGACCTTCACCGGCTGCGCACCGGCGTCCGCGAAACGCCGCGACAGCAGCCGGTGGTGCGCGGACGCCGGCGGCGTCCAGATCCACGGCAGCGCGGCGAGCGCGCGCCAGTCGTGCGCGCGCTGCACGCGCTCCTTCCAGCCGGCCGGCGCGAGCACGCGGTACTGGAAATGGGTGAGCGCGAGGGTGTGGAACAGCGCGCCGTCGAGCGGATCGTCCTCGCCCGGCCGGCCGATGTAGTAGCCGACGTCGAGCGCCTGCGCGCGCACCTGTTCGATCACCCAGCCGGACATTCCGTGCCGCAGCGCGGTCTCGATTTGCGGATGTGTCTCGACCAGCGCGCGGAGAAAGCCGCCGAGCCGCAGGAACTCCGGGTCGAGAATCGTGCCGATCCGCAGCCGGCCGCGCACCTCGTGCCGCAGCGCGGCGGCGGCGCGCTGCACGTCGGCGGCCGCGGCGAGCGCGCGTTCCGCATGCGGCAGCAGCGTCTGGCCGTCGCGCGTGAGCGCGAGCCCGCGCGACGTACGCGTGAACAGCGCGACGCCGAGCGTTTCCTGCAGATGCTTGATCTGCAGGCTGACGGCCGGCTGCGTCAGGTGCAGTTGCGCGGCCGCGCGCGTCAGGTTGCCTTCGCGCGCGACCGTCGCGAACGCGCGGAGCAGGGTGAGATCCATCGTCGTGATATGAGCGCGGCTTATAACGCAGTTCAGCATAACTCATTGGATCGACGGCTGGCGCCCGGAGTACGCTACATCGATCGCGTCGCCCGCGACGCATAAAAAAGGAAGGAGACACGCCGTGAGTACTCAACGCACGCTGGAGGGCGAATACGACTACGTGATCGTCGGCGCGGGCACCGCGGGCTGCGTGCTCGCGAACCGCCTGACCGAGGATCCCGACATCAGCGTGCTGCTGCTCGAAGCGGGCGGCAAGGACGACTATCACTGGATTCATATCCCGGTCGGCTATCTGTACTGCATCGGCAACCCGCGCACCGACTGGCTGTACAAGACGCAGCCCGAAGCGGCGCTCAACGGCCGCGCGCTGTCGTATCCGCGCGGCCGCGTACTGGGCGGCTGCTCGTCGATCAACGGGATGATCTACATGCGCGGCCAGCGCGAGGACTACGACAACTGGGCGCAGGAAACCGGCGACGCCGGCTGGTCGTGGGACAGCGTGCTGCCGATCTTCAAGCGCAGCGAGGATCACCATGCGGGCGCGAGCGACGCGCACGGCGCGGGCGGCTACTGGCGCGTCGAGAAGCAGCGGCTGCGCTGGGAGATCCTCGAATCGTTCGCACAGGCCGCGCAGCAGACGGGCATCCCCGCCACCGACGATTTCAACCGCGGCGACAATGCCGGGGTCGGTTACTTCGAAGTGAACCAGAAGCGCGGCGTGCGCTGGAATACGTCGAAGGCGTTCCTGCGGCCCGCGATGGCGCGCCCGAACCTGACCGTGATCACCGGCGCGCACGCGCAGCGCGTGATCTTCGACGGGCGGCGCGCAGTCGGCGTCGAGTACCGCGGCGGCGGCACCGATTACGTCGCGCGGGCGCGGGCGGAAGTGCTGCTGACGTCGGGCGCGGTGAATTCGCCGCAACTGCTCGAACTGTCGGGCATCGGCGACGGCCGGCGGCTGCAGGCGCTCGGCATCGACGTCGTGCAGGATCTGCCGGGCGTCGGCGAAAACCTGCAGGACCACCTGCAATTGCGGATGGCGTTTCGCGTCGACGGCGTGCGCACGCTCAACACGCTGTCCGCGCACTGGTGGGGCAAGCTGATGATCGGCGCCGAATACGCGCTGCTGCAGCGCGGGCCGATGTCGATGGCGCCGTCGCAACTGGGCGCATTCGCGAAATCGGACCCGGACGATCCCGCACTCACGCGGCCCGATCTCCAGTACCACGTGCAGCCGCTGTCGCTCGAACGTTTCGGCGAGCCGCTGCACGGCTTCAACGCCTTTACGGCGTCGGTCTGCCATTTGCGGCCGACGTCGCGCGGCAGCGTGCACGTCACGAGCGCCGATCCGGGCAGCGCACCGGCGATCGCGCCGAACTATCTGTCGACCGATCACGATCGGCACGTCGCCGCGAACGCACTGCGCCTCACGCGCCGGATCGCGTCCGCGCCGGCGCTCGCGCGCTATCGTCCCGAGGAAGTCCTGCCGGGCCCGCAGTACCGGACCGAGGCCGAACTGATCGATGCGGCCGGCGCCGTCGGCACGACGATCTTCCACCCGGTCGGCACCTGCCGGATGGGGCGCGCCGACGACGCGCGCGCGGTAGTCGACAGCCGGCTGCGCGTGCGCGGCATCGCCGGGTTGCGGATCGTCGATGCGTCGGTGATGCCGTTCATCACGTCGGGCAACACCAATTCGCCGACGCTGATGATCGCCGAGCGCGCGAGCGACATGATTCGCGCCGACCGCCGTGCGGCGCGCGAAACGGCGCCGGTGCTCACCGAGGCCGCGGTGACGGCTGCATGACGGCCCGCTGAGACGCGCGCCAGCGGGCCGTCATGCGAATACCCGCTCGCTGATTCGATATGCGAAACAAGCTGCCGTCGCTTTCGCTCGAACGGCAAGATCCGTGCAAGCCGCGCCGTCGCGCGGTTTTTTTCGGCGCGTGCGTGCCACGTCCTGCAACAGGTCAACGCGTGATGATGCACGTATCAAAAAAACGCGGTGAAAAACCGTGCGCAGCCGCGTCCGACAAGGCGGCCACCCCTATAAGTGCAAATCCCGATGATTGCACTGCACCAACGGCGCGACAATGTTGCGCAATGTGCATACGCGTCGGCGCGGGAGACCAACCCTCGAGGCGTACCACGGCGCCCGGGGGCAGCCCGCTGATCCGCTGACCCGTTCGCGGCCGCTCGCGCCAGGCTTCCCGGTGCTTCGCCTGACTTCGTACGGAAGGGAACATGATTCTCGGCGACACGATTCTGGAAACACGCGGACTGACGAAGGAATTCAGGGGCTTCACCGCCGTGAATGGCGTCAACCTGCGTGTGCGGCGCGGTGCGATCCACGCATTGATCGGGCCGAACGGCGCGGGCAAGACCACCTGTTTCAACCTCCTCACCAAATTTCTGACGCCGACAGCCGGCCAGATCGTCTTCAACGGCATCGACATCACCGACGAGCGGCCCGCGCAGGTCGCGCGGCGCGGCATCATCCGCTCGTTCCAGATCTCGGCCGTGTTTCCGCACCTGAGCGCGCTGCAGAACGTGCGCATCGGTCTGCAGCGGGCACTCGGCACCGAATTCCATTTCTGGCGCAGCGAACGCACGCTGAAGCGGCTCGACGATCGCGCGATGGATCTGCTCACGCAGGTCGGCCTCACCGATTTCGCGCACGTGCCGACCGTCGAGCTCGCCTACGGCCGCAAGCGCGCGCTCGAGATCGCGACGACGCTGGCGATGGAGCCCGAACTGATGCTGCTCGACGAGCCCACGCAGGGGATGGGCCACGAGGACGTCGACCGCGTGACCGCGCTGATCAAGAAGGTCGCGAGCGGCCGCACGATCCTGATGGTGGAACACAACATGAACGTGATCGCGGGGATCTCCGACACGATCACCGTCCTGCAACGCGGCGAGGTGCTGGCCGAAGGCTCGTATGCGGAAGTGTCGAAGAATCCGCTCGTCATCGAGGCCTACATGGGCAGCGCCGATGCAGCGCTCGCGGGGGCGCACGCATGAAGCACAGCGAACGGGAGGAACGCGAATTGAGCGGCGTCGAGAGCGGTACGCCTGCGCTGGAGATCACGGGCCTGGAGGCCTGGTACGGGGAATCCCACATCTTGCACGGCGTCGATCTGACCGTGCATCGCGGCGAGGTCGTCACGCTGCTCGGCCGCAACGGCGCGGGCCGCACGACGACGTTGCGCGCGATCATGGGCCTCACGGGCCGCCGCGCCGGATCGATCAAGGTCGCGGGCCACGAGACGATCGGCCTCGCGACGCACCGCATCGCGCATTACGGCATCGGCTACTGCCCGGAGGAGCGCGGGATCTTCTCGAGCCTGTCGTGCGAGGAGAACCTGATGCTGCCGCCGCTGATCGGGCCGCACGAGCACGCGATGTCGCTCGACGAGATCTACGCGATGTTCCCGAACCTCGCGTCGCGCCGGCAGAGTCAGGGCACGCGGCTGTCGGGCGGCGAGCAGCAGATGCTCGCGGTCGCGCGGATCCTGCGCACCGGCGCGAACCTGCTGCTGCTCGACGAGATCTCCGAAGGCCTGGCGCCGGTGATCGTGCAGGCGCTCGCACGGATGATCGTCGCTCTGAAGGCGCGCGGCTACACGATCGTGATGGTCGAACAGAATTTCCGCTTCGCCGCACCGCTCGCCGACCGCTTCTACGTGATGGAGCACGGCCGCATCGTCGAGCATTTCCGTGCATCCGAACTGGAAGGCAAGATGCCGATCCTGCACGACCTGCTCGGCGTGTGACGGCGCTCCGTTTCCGTTGCCGCTAGCCGTGGCGGCTCTCGAACAACCACAACGCATCAGAACAACAGGAGACGTCAATGAAAATGAAGACCCTCGCACAGGCCTGTCTCGCGCTCGCGGCCGCCGCGTTCACCGCCGGCGCCGCCCACGCGGCGGATACCGTGAAGATCGGCTTCATCACCGACATGTCGGGGCTTTACGCGGATATCGACGGGCAGGGCGGTCTCGAGGCGATCCGCATGGCGGTCGCGGACTTCGGCGGCAAGGTGCTCGGCAAGCCGATCGAGGTCGTCTACGCCGATCACCAGAACAAGGCCGACATCGCCGCGTCGAAGGCGCGCGAATGGATGGACCGCGGCGGGCTCGACCTGCTGGTCGGCGGCACGAACTCGGCCACCGCGCTGTCGATGAACCAGGTCGCGGCCGAGAAGAAGAAGGTCTACATCAACATCGGCGCAGGCGCCGACACGCTGACCAACGAGCAGTGCACGCCGTACACGGTCCACTACGCGTACGACACGATGGCACTCGCGAAGGGCACCGGTTCGGCGGTGGTGAAGCAGGGCGGCAAGAGCTGGTTCTTCCTGACGGCCGACTACGCGTTCGGCAAGGCGCTCGAGAAGAACACGTCGGACGTCGTGAAGGCGAACGGCGGCCAGGTGCTCGGCGCGGTGCGTCACCCGCTGTCCGCGTCGGATTTCTCGTCGTTCCTGCTGCAGGCGCAGGCGTCGAAGGCGCAGATCCTCGGCCTCGCGAACGCGGGCGGCGACACGATCAACTCGATCAAGGCCGCGAAGGAGTTCGGCATCACGAAGACGATGAAGCTCGCCGCGCTGCTGATGTTCATCGACGACGTGCACAGCCTCGGCCTCGAAACGACGCAGGGCCTCGTGCTGACCGACAGCTGGTACTGGAATCGCGACGCGGCGTCGCGCCAGTGGGCGCAGCGCTACTTCGGCAAGATGAAGAAGATGCCGTCGAGCCTTCAGGCGGCCGACTACTCGTCGGTGACGACGTACCTGAAGGCCGTGCAGGCCGCCGGTACGACCGACTCCGACAAGGTGATGGCCGAGCTGAAGAAGATCAAGATCAGCGACTTCTACGCGAAGGGCTATATCCGCCAGGACGGCAGCATGATCCACGACATGTACCTGATGGAAGTCAAGAAGCCGTCGGAATCGAAGGAGCCGTGGGACTACTACAAGGTGCTCGCGACGATTCCGGGCGAGCAGGCGTTCGGCACCAAGCAGGAAACGCGCTGCGCGTTGTGGAAGTAAGCATCGCGTAGCGGCGCGCCCGGGCGCGCCGCACGGTGGCGGCTGCGGCGAGGTGCCCGCTGCGCCGCCCGCGTGCGCGACGCATGAAGGTTGCGCACGCAACGACACTCATTCTGACGGCTAAGTCGATGGAAATCTTTGGCATTCCGTTGCCGGCGATGCTGAGCCAGTTGCTGCTCGGGCTCGTCAACGGCTCGTTCTACGCGATCCTGAGCCTCGGGCTCGCGGTGATCTTCGGGCTGCTCAACGTGATCAACTTCGCGCACGGCGCACTGTTCATGCTGGGCGCGATGCTCGCGTGGATGGGCCTGTCGTATTTCGGGCTGCCGTACTGGGCGATGCTCGTGCTCGCGCCGGTGCTCGTCGGCGCGTTCGGGATCGCGATCGAGCGCTCGATGCTGCGCTGGCTGTACAAGCTCGATCACCTGTACGGGCTGCTGCTCACGTTCGGCCTCACGCTGGTCGTCGAAGGCGTGTTCCGGTCGATCTACGGATCGTCCGGCCAGCCGTACGACGTGCCGTCGCAGTTGTCCGGCGCGACCAACCTCGGCTTCATGTTCCTGCCGAACTATCGCGCGTGGGTCGTCGTCGCGTCGCTCGCGGTGTGCCTCGCGACGTGGTTCGTGATCGAGAAGACGCGGCTCGGCGCGTACCTGCGCGCGGGCACCGAGAACCCGAAGCTCGTCGAGGCGTTCGGTGTGAACGTGCCGATGATGATCACGCTCACCTACGGCTTCGGCGTCGCGCTCGCCGCGTTCGCGGGCGTGCTGGCCGCGCCGGTGATCCAGGTGTCGCCGCTGATGGGCCAGCCGATGATCATCACCGTGTTCGCGGTGGTCGTGATCGGCGGGATGGGCTCGATCCTCGGCTCGATCGTCACGGGCCTGATGCTCGGCGTGATCGAGGGCTTCACGCGCGTGTTCTATCCCGAAGCGTCGGCCACCGTCGTGTTCGTGATCATGGCGATCGTGCTGCTGTTCCGCCCGGCGGGCCTCTTCGGCAAGGAAAAATGATGCAGAGAAAAGTGCTCTACGGCGTGCTGCTCGCCGCACTGCTCGCCGCGCCATTCATCGGCGCGTATCCGGTGTTCGTGATGAAGGTGCTCGCCTTCGCGCTGTTCGCGGCCGCGTTCAACCTGCTGATCGGCTATACGGGGCTGCTGTCGTTCGGCCATGCGATGTTCCTCGCGACGGCCGGTTATGTGACCGGCTATTCGATGCAGACGTTCGGTTTCACGCCGGAGCTCGGCGTGCTGGCCGGCACCGTCGTCGCGACGCTGCTCGGGCTCGTCGTCGGGCTGTTCGCGATCCGCCGGCAGGGCATCTACTTCGCGATGATCACGCTCGCGTTCGCGCAGATGGTCTACTTCATCTATCTGCAGGCGCCGTTCACGCACGGCGAGGACGGCCTGCAGGGCGTGCCGCGCGGCCGCCTGTTCGGGCTGCTCGACCTGTCGAACGACGTCGCGCTGTACTACGTCGTGCTGGCGGTGGTCGTCGCCGCGTGCGCGTTCATCGTGCGAGTCGTCCATTCTCCATTCGGCCAGGTGCTCGTCGCCATCAAGGAGAACGAAGCGCGCGCGATCTCGCTCGGCTACGACACCGACCGCTTCAAGCTGCTCGCGTTCATCCTGTCGGCCGCGCTCGCGGGGCTGGCCGGCTCGCTGAAGGTGCTCGTGCTCGGCTTCGAGACGCTGTCGGACGCGTACTGGACGATGTCGGGCCTCGTCGTGCTGATGACGCTCGTCGGCGGGATGGGCACGCTGTTCGGGCCGCTGCTGGGCGCCGCGCTGATCGTGGCGCTGGAGGACCGGCTCGGCGACATCGGCGAATGGCTCGCGTCGACGACGGGCGTCGCGTGGTTCCATTCGCTCGGCGAATCGGCGACGATCGTCACCGGGCTGATCTTCATCGCATGCGTGCTGGCCTTCCGGCGCGGTATCGTCGGCGAGATGGTCGCGCGGATCAAGCCGTTGAGAGCCTCGTCGTGAGCAGGCCGTGCGCAACGCCGCGCGTTGATGCGAAGCACCATCCGGCGCGTCCGGCAAGGGCGTTGCGGCGGGTTCGGGCAGGCGCCGCGCGGCAGGCTGGTGCCCCATTTTCGTGCGGCGATGCACCATAGGGGTAAATGCTAAGTTGTCGTGGTGCTTAAGCCTCTTTAAGATTCACCTTAGTTCTGATGCACCGCGAAACGAATTTGCAGGTGGAGAACGAGGAGACAATCGAGGCACAAAGTGCCCGGACCCCAAAGCGCTGTTGGACGGAATCCAACAGCGCTTTTTCATTTCCGTGCACGGATTCCATCGATGGTGCATCGGCCTGCGTGACGGCCATCTTCCGCGTTTGCATTCGCACCGCGTCTTTTCCGCGCTTCGCCGCGTCCCCCCGTTTTTTCCCTTTCCGCGATCGTTAACACACGATGCGCAATCCTGCACAGGCGCTTCGGGCTTACCCGGTTGGCGTGCGCGAAAGGCGTCCGTTACACTCGGCTTTCGCCGACCGTGCGGTCGGGAAAATCGGTCGGCAGTTCTCCTACACGCACAATGCAGAAGAGGGAGTACGGTTGGATGAGCAGCGCAGCGCGGTGGATCGGGGGCAGGAGAGGCGGCGGGCGCCGCTCGTTCGTCATCGGGTGCGCGATGGGTCGTCGCGGCATTCCCGAGCCGTCCTGCGGCCTGTATGCGCGCCCCGGCGCCAGCGCGGGTCGTTGTGCTCGCATCCGTATCCGCATCGTCATGAGCCGCCGGTTTTCCGACGTTTCATCGCGTGCGTACCGGGCCGCATCGGGCCGGTACGGCGGCCGTTTCCGCCATCGTTGCGCACGCACCGATTTTCCGCGCGATCCCGCCTTTATTCGCTTTCTTCATCCTGACGACATTGCTGCTGCGCATCGTGATGGCCGAATGACCGTTTCGGCCGGCATGCGGCCCATGGGGGCGGCGTCACGGGAAAACGAGCATGGGCGCGGATGGACTAGATAATTAAGATATTAACTTGTTTATGGGGACCGGGAGCCGCCCGAGCGACCCGTGGTTTTTTCGAGCAGCGTTTGGAGACAACGTAAATGAAGATGAATCGATGGATGGAGGCCATGCTTGCCGCGGGCCTCGTGTGTGCGGCGGCCACGGCGTCGGCGCAGGTCAAGATCGGCGTGACGCTGTCGGCTACGGGCCCGGCCGCCTCGCTCGGGATTCCGGAAAAGAACACGATCGCGCTGCTGCCGAAGGAAATCGCGGGCAAGAGCGTGCAGTACATCGTGCTCGACGACGCCTCCGACACGAGCCGCGCGGTGCAGAACGTGCGCAAGCTGATCGACGAGGACCACGTCGACGCGATCATCGGCTCCTCCGTCACGCCGAACTCGCTTGCGATGCTCGATCCCGTGTCGCAGGGCAAGACGCCGGCGATTTCGCTCGCGGCGAGCGCGCAGATCATCGCGCCGATGGACGCGAAGCGCGCGTGGATGTTCAAGGTGCCGCAGAACGATCAGCTGATGGCCGACGCGATCGCCGGCTACATGGCGAAGCACGGCGTGAAGACGGTCGGTTTCATCGGCTTCGCCGATGCCTATGGCGACAGCTGGTACAAGACGTTCGACGCGGCGGCCGCGAAGAACGGGCTGAAGCTGGTGTCGAACGAGCGCTACAACCGGACCGATGCATCGGTGATGGGGCAGGTGCTGAAGCTGCTGGGCTCGAACCCGGATGCGGTGCTGATCGCGGGCTCGGGCACGCCGGCGGCGCTGCCGGCCAAGACGCTGAAGGAGCGCGGCTACAAGGGTAAGGTGTATCAGACGCACGGCGTCGCGAACAACGATTTCCTGCGCGTGTGCGGCAAGGATTGCGAAGGCGAGATCCTGCCGGCCGGCCCCGTGCTCGTGACCGACCAATTGCCCGATTCGAATCCGGTGAAGAAGCCGGCGCTCGGCTACAAGGCCGCGTACGAGAAGGCCTACGGCGCGGGTTCGCTGTCGACGTTCGGCGGCCATGCGTGGGATGCGGGCTTGCTGCTGCAGCGGGCGATCCCGGAAGCGCTGAAGAAGGGCCAGCCGGGCACCGAGGCGTTCCGCGAAGCGCTGCGCGCGTCGCTCGAAAGCGTGAAGGATCTGCCCGTCTCGCACGGCGTGATCAACATGACGGCGACCGATCACAACGGCTTCGACACGCGTGCGCGCGTGATGGTGCAGATCGTCGACGGCAAGTGGAAGTTGCAGGCCGAGTAAGCATCACGTGAAACCGGCACACGCGGCGCGAACGGCGCCGCGCGTGCCGTCGGCGGGGTGGCGCGCCTGAGACGGCCGCACCCGTGCCGCCTGGAACTGCCGGGGCTCGCCGCATGGCGCGCGAGGTGCCGATCGCTTCGCGCGCGCCCCGAGCGTTTTCGCCTTTCGTTTCTCCGCAGCATTCTCTCGATACACGAAACGTATGGATCTCTCGATTGCGGCGATCCTCGCGCAAGACGGCATCACGACCGGCGCCATTTATGCATTGTTGTCGCTGGCGCTCGTGCTGGTGTTTTCCGTCACGCGGGTGATCTTCATTCCCCAGGGCGAATTCGTCGCCTACGGTGCGCTGACGCTGGCCGCGTTGCAGGCGCAGAAATTCCCCGCCACCTGCTGGCTGCTGTTCGTGATGGGCATTGCGTGCTTCCTGCTGGAAGTCGGCGGCCTGATCCGCCATCGCGAACGTCGTCACCCGCTCGGCCGCACGCTCGCGACGCTGGCGAGCCGCTACGTGCTGCTGCCGCTCGCGGTGTTCGCGCTCACGCGCAGCTTTGCCGCGCAGCCGTTGCCGATGCTCGCGCAGATCGCGCTGACGCTCGCGATCGTCGTGCCGATGGGGCCGTTCGTCTACCGGCTCGTGTACCAGCCGATCGCCGAAGGTACGACGCTGCTGCTGCTGATCGTGTCGGTCGCCGTCCATTTCGCGATGGTCGGCCTCGGCCTCGTGATGTTCGGTGCGGAGGGCTCGCGCACCGCCGGATTTTCGGACGCGTCGCTCGCGATCGGCAGCATGACGGTATCGGTGCAGAGCATCCTGGTCGTCGTCACGGCGCTCGTGCTGATCGGCGCGCTCTACGTGTACTTCGGCCGCACGATCGCCGGCAAGGCGCTGCGCGCGACGTCGGTGAACCGGCTCGGTGCGCGGCTCGTCGGCATCGGCACGACCGAAGCCGGGCGGCTCGCGTTCACGTTCGCGGCAGGGCTCGGCGTGCTGTCGGGGATCCTCGTCGGCCCGCTGACGACGATCTACTACGACTCGGGCTTCCTGATCGGCTTGAAGGGCTTCGTCGGCGCGATCATCGGCGGGCTCGTCAGCTACCCGCTCGCGGCCGCCGGCTCGCTGCTCGTCGGCGTGCTCGAATCGTATTCGTCGTTCTGGGCGAGCGCATACAAGGAGGTGATCGTGTTCACGCTGATCATTCCGGTGCTGCTGTGGCGGAGCTTCGTGACGCCGCATGCGGAAGAGGAAGAGGAGTGACGCGATGAAGACGATGGTACGCAACAAGACCTTCTGGCTGTTTCTCGTCGTGCTGTTCGCGCTGCCGGTGCTGCCCGGTGCGCTACAGGTGCCCGAGTACTGGATCACGCTGCTGAACTACATCGGCCTGTATGCGATCGTCGCGATCGGGCTCGTGCTGCTGACGGGCGTCGGCGGGATGACGAGCTTCGGGCAGGCCGCGTTCGTCGGCATCGGCGCGTATGCGACCGCGTTCCTGACGACGCGGTACGGCGTGTCGCCGTGGCTCGCACTGATCGTCGGCGTCGTGCTGACGGCGCTCGTCGCGCTCATGCTCGGCGCCGTGACGATGCGGCTGTCCGGGCACTTCCTGCCGCTCGGCACGATCGCGTGGGGCCTCGCGCTGTTCTATCTGTTCGGCAACCTCGAACTGCTCGGCAAGTACGACGGGATCAACGGGATTCCGGCGCTGAACCTGTTCGGCATCCGGCTCGACAGCGGCCGCAGCTTGTATTTCCTCATCTGGGCCGTGGTGCTGGCCGCAATCGTGTCGGTGCAGAACCTGCTCAACAGCCGACCCGGCCGCGCGATCCGCGCGCTGCGCGGCGGCGGCGTGATGGCCGAGGCGATGGGCGTGAACACCGCGTGGATGCGCGTGGTGATCTTCGTCTACGCCGCCGTGCTCGCGGCGGTATCGGGCTTCCTGTACGCGCACCTGCAGCGCGCGGTGAACCCGACGCCGTTCGGCCTGAACCACGGGATCGAATTCCTGTTCATGGCGGTGGTGGGCGGCGTGTCGCACGTATGGGGCGCGGTGCTGGGCGCGGCGATCCTCACCGTGCTGCAGGACTACCTGCAGACGCTGCTGCCGAAGCTGCTCGGTTCGGAAGGCAACTTCGAGATCATCGTGTTCGGCGTACTGATGGTGCTGCTGCTGCAGTACGCGCGCCAGGGCGTATGGCCGTTCGTCGCGAGGCTGTTCCCGCGCGGGCCGCGCGCGCATGTGCCGGAGCAGACCGACCCGCTGCCGCAGCGCGCGAAGCCCGTGCCCGGCGAGCCGCTGCTCGTCGTCGACGGCGCACGCAAGCAGTTCGGCGGGCTCGTGGCCGTCAACGACGTCAGCTTCGACGTGAAAGCGGGGCAGATCGTCGGGCTGATCGGCCCGAACGGCGCGGGCAAATCGACCACGTTCAATCTCGTGACCGGCGTGCTGAAGCCGACCGGCGGTGCGATCACGTTTCGCGGCGAGCGCATCGACGGGCTGACGTCGCGTCAGGTGGTCCGCCGCGGCATCGGTCGCACGTTCCAGCACGTGAAGCTGTTGCCGGCGATGACGGTGCTCGAGAACGTCGCGATCGGCGCCCATCTGCGCGGTCATACGGGCGTGTGGCGCAGCATCGCGCGGCTCAATGCGCACGAGGAAGCGCAGTTGCTGGCCGAAGCCGCACGCCAGATCCGCCGCGTCGGGCTCGAGAAGCACATGTACGACGAAGCGGGCAGCCTCGCGCTCGGCCAGCAGCGGATTCTCGAAATCGCACGGGCGCTGTGCTGCGATCCGACATTGCTGCTGCTCGACGAGCCCGCTGCCGGCCTGCGTTACCAGGAGAAGCAGCAACTCGCCGACCTGCTGCGGCGGCTGAAGGCCGAAGGCATGAGCGTGTTGCTCGTGGAACATGACATGGATTTCGTGATGAACCTCACCGACCGGCTGGTGGTGATGGAGTTCGGTACGCGGATCGCGGAAGGGCTGCCGCAGGATGTGCAGCAGGATCCGGCCGTGCTCGAAGCGTACTTGGGCGGGGTGGAGTGATGACGGACACGACGATGCCGATTCTCGAAGTACGCGGCCTGGCGGTGCGGTACGGGAAGGTGGAGGCGCTGCATGGTGCTGCCATCAAGGTCGGAGCGGGGCAGATCGTCAGCGTGATCGGTCCGAACGGGGCCGGTAAATCGACACTGCTGAACGCGATCATGGGCGCGCTGCCGATAACGGGGCACGCGTCGGGCGCGGTCGTGTATCGCGGCAGCGATGTCGGTGCGCTGCCGGTCGAGCAGCGCGTCGCGCGCGGGATGTGTCTCGTACCGGAGAAGCGCGAACTGTTCGGCACGATGACGGTCGAGGACAACCTCATATTGGGTGCATATCGGCGCAAGCAGGCAGGGGAAGCGAACTTCCTCGACCAGCTCGATCACGTGTTCGCGCTGTTTCCGCGGCTGAAGGAGCGCCGCAGGCAGGCGGCCGGTACGCTGTCGGGCGGCGAGCGGCAAATGTTGGCGGTCGGACGTGCGCTGATGGGCAAGCCCGACCTGCTGATGCTCGACGAGCCGAGCCTTGGGCTGGCGCCGCTGATCGTGAAGGAGATCTTTCATATCATCAGCGCGTTGCGCGGTACCGGCGTGGCGACGCTGCTGATCGAGCAGAATGCACGGGCTGCGCTGCAGATTTCCGATTACGGCTACGTGCTGGAGACGGGCGAATTTGCACTGGAAGGGCCTGCGGCCGAGCTCGCCCGGAATCCGCGTGTGATCGAGACATATCTCGGGCTGGCGAAAAAGACGGCTTGATCGTCGAGGGGGCGGAAGGGAAACGAGCGGCGTGTTTCACGTGAAACACGCCGTTTTTGTTTTGCGAGATCGCGAGGTTTCGATGCATCGCTGGTTCGGAACCGGAGGATAAGTCAAGCAGGAATAGTCGGAAGCTCTGTGCAGATGCCGCGCAGGTTTGCTCCACAGGTCGACGACGCGTTGCGCTTCAGCGGACAAGTCACCGGACAACCTTCAGAAATGCTGTGTGGAAGAGGGCACAGGACGTCGCGACCGATGGATTGCGCTTGGCACAGACATCGGTGAGGTCAGGGGTTCCACGCATGCTGGTGGTGATTAACCGGGTTTGGCACAGGCACGATGACGTGCGTTTAACCGGTTGTGAGCACCGCTGAAGCCGGCCCGGTACACCAAATTCGCCTTCCCACAGCAAAAATCGCCGAAATGCACAGACCCTACCATTCGGACGGCCTTCGAGTGAAAAGCGAACCCGCTATAATTCGATCCATACATTTCTCAGATAGGTTCGTGCGCTGCTCTGCGTACGGAATCCACCATGCTTTTTCCCACAGAATTTGACGTCATCGTCGTCGGTGGCGGTCATGCCGGCACGGAAGCCGCGCTGGCGTCCGCCCGTATGGGCGCAAAGACACTGCTGCTGACCCACAACATCGAAACGCTCGGGCAGATGAGCTGCAATCCGTCGATCGGCGGCATTGGCAAGGGCCATCTGGTCAAGGAAGTCGACGCGTTGGGCGGCGCAATGGCCGCCGCGACGGACGAAAGCGGTATTCAGTTCCGGATCCTCAATTCGTCGAAGGGCCCGGCCGTGCGCGCGACACGTGCGCAGGCCGATCGTATCTTGTACAAGGCCGCGATCCGCCATCGGCTCGAAAATCAGCCGAACCTGTGGCTGTTCCAGCAGGCCGTCGACGACCTGATGGTCGAAGGCGACCGCGTGGTGGGCGCCGTCACGCAGATCGGCATCCGCTTCCGCGCTCGCGCAGTCGTGCTGACGGCCGGTACATTCCTCGACGGCAAGATCCACGTTGGCCTGAACAACTACACGGGCGGCCGCGCGGGCGATCCGGCGGCCGTGTCGCTGTCGTCGCGCCTGAAGGAGCTGAAGCTGCCGCAGGGCCGGCTGAAGACCGGTACGCCGCCGCGTATCGACGGTCGCACGATCGATTTCTCGAAGCTCGATGAGCAGCCGGGCGACCTCGATCCGATCCCCGTATTCTCGTTCCTGGGCCGCGCGGAGCAGCATCCGCAACAGCTGCCATGTTGGGTGACGCATACGAACGAGCGCACGCACGACATCATTCGCGGCGGTCTCGATCGTTCGCCTATGTATACGGGCGTGATCGAAGGGGTGGGGCCGCGCTATTGCCCGTCGATCGAGGACAAGATCCACCGGTTCGCGTCGAAGGAATCGCACCAGATCTTCCTGGAGCCGGAAGGGCTGACGACCAACGAGTTCTATCCGAACGGGATCTCGACCAGCCTGCCGTTCGATGTCCAGCTCGAGCTCGTGCATTCGATGCGCGGCCTCGAGAACGCGCATATCCTGCGCCCCGGTTACGCGATCGAATACGACTATTTCGACCCGCGCGCGCTGAAGGCGTCGCTCGAGACGAAGGCGATCAACGGGCTGTTCTTTGCGGGCCAGATCAACGGTACGACCGGCTACGAGGAAGCGGCTGCGCAGGGTCTGCTGGCCGGCCTCAATGCGGGCCGCTACGTGCAGGAAAAGGACGCGTGGTGCCCGCGCCGCGATCAAGCCTATCTGGGTGTGCTGGTCGACGATCTCGTCACGCGTGGCGTGGCCGAGCCGTACCGGATGTTCACGAGCCGGGCCGAGTATCGTCTGAGCCTGCGCGAAGACAACGCCGACATGCGCCTGACCGAGATCGGCCGCGAGCTTGGACTGGTCGATGACGCACGCTGGGACGCCTTCAGCCGGAAGCGTGACGCTGTTTCACGTGAAACCGAACGCCTGAAATCGACGTGGGTGACGCCGAAGACGTTGCCGGCGGAAGAGGCGACCGCGCTCCTCGGCAAGGCGATCGATCACGAATACAGCCTCGCCGAGCTACTGCGCCGGCCGGGCGTGAGTTACGACGGTGTGTGCGGGCTGAAGGGCGGCGAGTGCAGCCCTGTGGAGCCGTTGACCGACGATCCGGTGCTGCTCGAGCAGATCAAGGAGCAGGTCGAAATCGGCATCAAGTATCAGGGCTATATCGAGCGGCAGGCATCCGAGATCGAGCGCAACGACGCGAACGAGAACACGCGCCTGCCGGACGGTATCGATTACCGCGACGTTCGCGGCTTGTCGTTCGAGGTGAGCCAGAAGCTCAACGAGTTCCGGCCGGAAACGATCGGGCAGGCGTCGCGTATTTCCGGCGTCACGCCGGCGGCAATCTCGCTGCTGATGGTGCATCTGAAGCGTCGCGGCCTGGGCCGCCGTAACGGCACGGTCGCGGAAGCCGCGGAGCAGGGGGGCGGCAGCGTCCCGACGCAACAATGACGGCGCGTCGCGCGCCGGCGGTTAATCGGGACGTACTGGAACAGATGCTCGTCGAAGGTACGGCAGCACTCGACCTCACGCTGACGGATACACAACGCAACCAGCTGCTCGACTATGTCGCGCTGCTCGGCAAGTGGAACGCGGTCTACAACCTGACCGCGATCCGCGACCCGAAGCAGATGCTGATTCAGCACATCCTCGATTCGCTTTCCATCGTCCCGCATCTGCGCAGTCGTACGTCGGCACGCGTGCTCGACGTCGGCTCGGGCGGCGGGCTGCCCGGTATCGTGCTGGCGATCGTCGAGCCGGGCTGGCAGGTCACGCTGAACGATATCGTGCAGAAGAAGTCTGCGTTCCAGACGCAGATGCGCGCGGAGCTGAAGCTCGCGAACCTGTCGGTCGTCACCGGGCGGGTCGAGTCGTTGCAGCCGGGTGTCGAAGTGCCGGAAAAATTCGACATGATCGTATCCCGCGCCTTCGCGGACCTGTCCGACTTCGTTAAACTTGCTCGACATCTGGTCGCGCCGGGCGGGGCGATCTGGGCGATGAAGGGCGTTCATCCGGATGACGAGATTGCGCGGTTGCCGGAAGGCAGCCGCGTGAAGCAGACGATCCGGCTGGCGGTGCCGATGCTCGATGCGGAGCGGCATCTGTTCGAAGTGGCCGTCGACGACGCGAATTGAAGGCGCGCGGTAGCGCGCCGTTTGTTTGAAGGTAAAGGGAACACACCAACGATGGCAAAGATCTTCTGCGTTGCGAACCAGAAGGGGGGCGTCGGCAAGACGACGACATCGGTCAATCTCGCCGCAAGCCTTGCAGCGCAGGAGCAACGAGTCCTGTTGATCGATCTCGACCCGCAGGGCAACGCGACGATGGGCAGCGGGATCGACAAGGCTGCCTGCGAAGCGACCGTGTACGAAGTGCTGGTCGACGGCGTGTCGGTGGCCGATGCGCGTGTGCGTCCGGAAGGCGTCACTTACGACGTGCTTCCCGCGAACCGCGAGCTGTCCGGTGCCGAGATCGAACTGATCAGCATCGACAACCGCGAGCGCCGCCTGAAGGCCGCGCTCGAGCGCGTGGCCGACGACTACGATTTCGTGCTGATCGATTGCCCGCCGACGCTGTCGCTGCTGACGCTGAACGGGCTGTGCGCGGCGCATGGCGTCGTGATCCCGATGCAGTGCGAGTACTTCGCACTGGAAGGGCTGTCGGACCTCGTCAACACGATCAAGCAGGTTCACGCGAACATGAACCGCGACCTGAAGATCATCGGCCTGCTGCGCGTGATGTTCGATCCGCGCATCACACTGCAGCAGCAAGTCTCCGATCAACTGAAGGCGCACTTCGGCGACAAGGTGTTCGACGCGGTGATTCCGCGCAACGTGCGCCTGGCCGAAGCGCCGAGCTACGGGTTGCCGGGCGTCGTGTTCGACCGCAGTTCGCGCGGCGCGCAGGCGTATATCCAGTTCGGTGCCGAGATGATCGAGCGCGTGCGCGCGTTCGAGGTGTCGTGATCCGGACATGAGCGAAGCGAGGAAGAAAGACATGAACGCGGTACCAAAGAAGAAGGGCTTGGGACGTGGCCTCGAAGCGCTGCTCGGCGGCAGTGCCGATATCACCGAAGCGGTGAAGATCGAAGGGGCGCCGAACACGCTCGCGCTCGGCAAGCTGCAAGCCGGCAAGTACCAGCCGCGCACGCGGATGGACGAGGGCAGCCTGCAGGAGCTCGCGGCAAGCATTCGCGCGCAGGGCGTGATGCAGCCGATCCTGGTACGGCCCATTTCATCAGACAAATACGAGATCATCGCGGGCGAGCGGCGTTTCCGTGCCGCGCGTTTGGCCGGCCTCGATGAAGTGCCGGTGCTCGTGAAGGACGTATCCGATCAGGCTGCCGCCGCGATGGCGCTGATCGAAAACATCCAGCGCGAGGATCTGAATCCGCTCGAAGAGGCGCATGGTATCCAGCGCCTGCTCGACGAGTTCGGTTTCACGCACGAGCAGGCCGCCGAATCGGTCGGCCGTTCGCGCAGCGCGGTGTCGAACCTGCTGCGCCTGCTGAACCTCGCGTCGCCGGTGCAGACGATGCTGCTGGCCGGCGATCTCGACATGGGGCACGCACGCGCGCTGCTCGCGGTCGATGCGGCCACGCAGATCACGCTCGCGCATCAGGTGGTCAACAAGCGCATGTCGGTGCGCGAGACCGAGAAGCTCGTCGCGCACACGACGAAGGAAGCGCCGGCCGTGAAGGCGCGTGCGAAGGACGATGGCGGCCGCGATACGCGTCGCCTCGAAGAGGAGTTGTCCGACCTGCTCGCATCGACGGTGAAGATCAAGCTCGGCCGCCGCGGGCGAGGGCAGGTGCTGATCGACTTCGGCAACCTCGACGCGCTCGAGGGCATTCTCGCGCGACTGCGCGGCAACGTCGCGACCGAAGAGTAACGGGCAATCCATGGAACAGATGGGCACACCGGCGCCGCGCCGGTGGCTCGGCTGGCTTGCGCAGGAACCGGTACTGTCGGTGCTCGCGCTTGGCCTGATCGTGCTGCAATGGGTGCGTCCGCAACCATTTTGGGTGCTCGCCGATCGCGTCGACTGGCAGACGGTCGCGACGCTCGCTGGCCTGCTGATGCTGACCAAGGCGCTCGAGCTGTCCGGCTGCCTGATGTGGCTCGCACATCGCATCGTGCATCACGTGCACTCCGAGCGCGGGCTCGCGATGTTGCTCGTCGGCTTCGCCGCGGTGTTGTCGATGTGGCTCACCAACGACGTCGCGCTGTTCGTCGTCGTGCCGTTGATGGTGTCGCTGCGCGCGCTGACACCGCTGCCGTTCCGGCGGCTCGTGATCGTCGTCGCGCTGGCTGTCAACGCGGGGTCCGTTGCGACACCGCTCGGCAATCCGCAGAATCTTTTCCTGTGGCAATTGAGCGGCGTGTCGTTCGGCCGCTTCGTGGTCACGCTCGGGCCGCTCGCCGTCGCGACGATGGCGCTGCTGCTCGTGCTGACCGCACTGATGTTTCGCGCGAAGCCGCTCGACCTGTCCGGCGATGCTGCCGCCTTCCCCGTACAACGCATGCACGCGCTGATCGCGGCGGTGCTGTTCGCCGCGTTCGTGCTGCTCGCCGATGCGCATCATCCGCTGCCGGGCCTCGTCGGCGTCGCGATCGTGCTGCTGGCCGTCAAACGCGATGCAGTCCTGAAGATCGACTGGCTGCTCCTGCTGATCTTCGTGCTGATGTTCGTCGTATTGCGCAGCGCGGCTGCGCTGCCCGTCGTGCACGATGCGATTGCGCACGCGCAGCTCGATTCGCCGCTGCGCGTCTATGTCGCCGGCGCCGTGCTGTCACAGGCGATCAGCAACGTGCCGGCCGCGATCCTGCTGTCGGAATTCACGCATGACTGGCGCGCGCTTGCATTTGGCGTATCGGTCGGTGGCTTCGGCTTCGCGATCGGCTCGCTCGCGAACCTGATCGCGGTGCGTCTCGCGAAGGAGCCACGCATGTGGCTGCCGTTCCACCTCGTTTCGATTCCGTTCGCGCTGGTGAGCGCGGCGCTCGGCGCATGGCTGCTCATGCACGGTTGAGCGAGGCCGGTGTGTGCGGCACAGGCGTATCGTTCGGGCAGTGGCGGGGCGCACAGCGTTCGAGGTGATCGACGGCTGTTGATAAGTGCTGCAACCTACAATCGAACCTCTGTGGCGGCGCGACAACTGATTGGATGAATCGAGGCGCGAACATCCGGTCGAATTTCGCGCATCGGTGCGGCGGTTCGGTCATGATGTCGTGCTCCTTCCGCAGCGTCGCACCGAGCTGTTCCCGACGGCTGCATTGCAGCGCATTCGCGGCGGCGATCGCGCCGCTTCCTCCCGGCCTGCGTCGGGCATCGCTTCCCGTCATTTCCGCCGTCGCCGGACTTTTTCGCGCAAGAAATACCGGTGCAAAAAATCGACCTTACAACTGTCATCGTACGTCGTCGAATCGGGTGTTTTTTCACATCATGAGGCGTCGTTTTATGCAGGTTTTTGTCGCGTCTAAAGCCTTGAATCACTTGCAACTATCGCTTACAATCGCCCGGATTTGTTAGCTAGGCACCCCTGAAAGCTTTCAGAAAGCTTGGGGTCGGGTTCAGGGATTCTGCGGAAGATTGCGATGGCGGGTCAGGCGCCGGACGACAGGCACGATGATCAGCGCACGCAACGCACCGCTTCGGCGGCCGGCGAGCGGCGTGAATCCGACGATGACTGGGATGTCGAGCAACAAGATAACAACATCGTTCCGCTGACGCGGGCCGAGGCCGAAAGGCTGTTCGGCCCGAACGTGAGCAAGCCCTCGCGCGTGACCCCCTACAAGGTGGTGTTCGCGCAAGTGGTCCTGTCCCTGGTTGCAACGCTGGCGTGGTGGCTGTTTTCGAAGTCGCCGGGCGCCGCTGCGCAATCCGCGTTTCTGGGCGGAGCGATCGGCTGGGTGCCAAGTGCGGTATTCGTGGCGCGACTGAAGGCCGGTGGCTCGGCCACCGTGATGAGCTGGGTGATGGGCGAAGCCCTGAAGCTAGCCCTGACGATCGGGATGTTCACCGCAGTGGCGTTCGGCTGGGCCGGCGTGCACTGGGTGCCGTTCCTCGTCACGTACCTCGTCGTGCTGAAGACGTACTGGATCGCGCTGGCCTGGCGGTAAGGAACAAGCAGCGTGCGGTTTCGACAACGAACCGCACCGGCTCGTTCCCGCAATAGCGTGTTGCGGAACGGGCAAAACGATTTTCGACAATTTGGGTGGCATTAACGATATGGCAGCTAGCGAAGGCACGCGCGGTCCGGATCCGTCCGAGTACATTGCGCACCACTTGCAGAATTTCTCCACCTCGCATCAGACGTCGATTTTCGACATCCACGTCTGGAATCTCGACACGCTGTTCTGGTCGATCGTTTGCGGCATCGTGACGATCATCCTGCTGCGTCTGGCCGCCCGCAAGGCGACGTCGGGCGTGCCGGGCCGTTTCCAATGCGCGATCGAGATGCTCGTCGAAATGGTCGAAGACCAGTCGAAGGCCATCGTCCACGGCAATCGTACCTTCATCGCGCCGCTCGCCCTCACGGTGTTCGTGTGGGTCGCGCTGATGAACTCCCTCGACTTCCTCCCGGTCGACCTGCCGGGCCGCGTGATCGGCCTGCTCGGTCTGTCGGACGTGATTTCCCACCATCGCATCGTCCCGACGGCCGACCTGAACGGCACGCTCGGCATCGCGCTCGGCGTGTTCGTCCTGATGATCTACTACAGCATCAAGATCAAGGGCGCGGGCGGTTTTGCGCATGAGCTGCTGTCGGCCCCGTTCGGCGGCCACCCGCTGCTGTGGATCCCGAACCTCGCGCTCAACATCGTCGAATACGTTGCAAAGACCGTTTCGCTCGGCATGCGGCTGTTCGGCAACATGTACGCGGGTGAGCTGTTGTTCCTGTTGATCGCCCTGCTCGGCAGCATGTGGAGCTTCGGTGGCGACGCAACGTTCCTCGGCTTCGTTGGTCATGTGATCGCGGGTAGCGTCTGGGCAATCTTCCACATTCTGATTGTTCTGTTGCAGGCATTCATTTTCATGATGCTGACGCTGGTGTATCTCGGCCAGGCGCACGACAAGCACTAAGCGCGGCGTGCAAGAAAGAGTCTTCGTTTTAGTTTTTTAAATCTCAGTTCCAAGTCTTTTCACAAAGGAGTGATCATGCAAGCTTACATCGCCAACATCCAGGGTCTGACCGCCATCGGTATCGGCATCATCATCGGCCTGGGTGCAATCGGCGCCTGTATCGGTATCGCGCTGATGGGTGGCAAGTACATCGAAGCCTGCGCACGTCAGCCGGAACTCATCAACCCGCTGCAAACGAAGATGTTCCTGCTGGCTGGTCTGATCGACGCTGCATTCCTGATCGGCGTTGGTGTCGCAATGCTGTTCGCGTTCGCGAACCCGCTCCTGTCGAAGCTCGCAGGCTAAGGTTCCTCGGAAATATGCGTCCGGCGCGAGCCGGCGCAGGGCGGAACGGAGACTTGGGGCGCTGATCGAATGCAACTCGATGAGCGCCTTACCGTTTCATTTTTCCGGAATAGCAGATAAGGAAACACCGTGAATCTCAACGCAACTCTGTTTGCGCAAATGGTCGTGTTCCTGGTCCTCGCGTGGTTCACGATGAAATTCGTGTGGCCGCCGTTGATCAACGCCCTCGACGAACGTTCGAAGAAGATCGCCGACGGCCTCGCCGCCGCCGAGAAGGGCAAGGCGGAACTCGACGCAGCGCACAAGCGCGTGGACCAGGAACTCGCGCAGGCCCGCAACGACGGCCAGCAGCGCATCGCCGACGCCGAAAAGCGTGCACAGGCGGTCGCCGAGGAAATCAAGGCCAACGCCCAGGCTGAAGCCGCCCGCATCGTCGCCCAGGCGAAGGCGGAAGCAGAACAGCAAATCGTGAAGGCGCGCGAAGCGCTGCGTGGCGAAGTCGCCGCGCTGGCCGTGAAGGGCGCCGAGCAGATCCTGAAGCGCGAAGTCGATCAAACGGCCCACGCCCAACTGCTGAATCAACTGAAAGCCGAGCTCTGATCATGGCCGAACTTGCAACCATCGCCCGCCCTTACGCAGAAGCGCTGTTCCGCGTGGCCGAGGGCGGTGACATCGCCGCCTGGTCCACGCTCGTGCAAGAGCTGGCCCAGGTTGCGCGTCTGCCGGAAGTGCTGTCGGTCGCGTCGAGCCCGAAGGTGACGCGCACGCAAGTAGCCGAGTTGCTGCTTGCTGCCGTGAAGTCGCCGCTCGCGGCCGGCGCCGAAGCGAAGAACTTCGTGCAGATGCTGGTCGACAATCATCGCATCGCGCTGCTGCCGGAAATCGCCGAGCAGTTCGAGGCGCTCAAGAACGAACGTGAAGGCGCAGCCGACGCCGAGATCGTGAGCGCGTTCCCGCTGAACGGCGCGGATCTCGACAGTCTCGTCTCGGGCCTCGAACGCAAGTTCAAGCGCAAGCTGAAACCGACGGTCGAAGTCGATTCGTCGCTGATCGGCGGCGTGCGCGTGACGGTCGGCGACGAAGTGCTCGACACCTCGGTTCGCGCGCGCCTCGCATCGATGCAGGCTGCCTTGACCGCCTGAGCGCCACGCCGGCACGCAACAGAATTGACTATCAGGAGCGAATAATGCAACTCAATCCCTCTGAGATCAGCGAGCTGATCAAGAGCCGGATCCAGGGCCTTGAAGCGAGCGCAGACGTTCGCAACCAGGGCACCGTGATCTCCGTGACCGACGGTATCGTGCGTATCCACGGCCTGTCGGACGTGATGCAGGGCGAAATGCTCGAGTTTCCGGGCAACACGTTCGGTCTCGCGCTGAACCTCGAGCGCGACTCGGTCGGCGCGGTGATTCTCGGCGAATACGAACACATCTCGGAAGGCGACGTCGTCAAGACGACGGGCCGCATTCTCGAAGTCCCGGTTGGCCCGGAACTCGTCGGCCGCGTGGTCGACGCGCTCGGCAACCCGATCGACGGCAAGGGCCCGGTCAACGCGAAGCTGACCGACGCGATCGAAAAGATCGCCCCGGGCGTGATCTGGCGCAAGTCGGTGTCGCAGCCGGTGCAGACGGGCATCAAGTCGATCGACGCGATGGTGCCGATCGGCCGTGGCCAGCGTGAGCTGATCATCGGCGACCGTCAGTGCGGCAAGACCGCGGTGGCGCTCGACGCGATCATCAACCAGAAGGGCAAGGACCTGATCTGTATCTACGTCGCGATCGGCCAGAAGGCTTCGTCGATCATGAACGTGGTGCGCAAGCTCGAAGAAACGGGCGCACTGGAATACACGATCGTCGTCGCCGCTTCGGCATCGGATTCCGCCGCGATGCAGTACCTGGCGCCGTACGCCGGCTGCACGATGGGCGAGTACTTCCGCGACCGCGGCCAAGACGCGCTGATCATCTATGACGACTTGACCAAGCAGGCTTGGGCATACCGTCAGATCTCGCTGCTGCTGCGCCGCCCGCCGGGCCGCGAAGCGTACCCGGGCGACGTGTTCTATCTGCACTCGCGTCTGCTCGAGCGTGCGGCTCGCGTGTCGGAAGAGTACGTCGAGAAGTTCACGAACGGCGAAGTGAAGGGCAAGAGCGGCTCGCTGACGGCACTGCCGGTCATCGAAACGCAGGCTGGCGACGTGACCGCGTTCGTTCCGACGAACGTGATCTCGATTACCGACGGCCAGATCTTCCTGGAAACCGACCTGTTCAACGCAGGCATCCGCCCGGCAATCAACGCCGGCGTGTCGGTGTCGCGCGTCGGCGGCGCCGCTCAGACGAAGGTCGTGAAGAAGCTGTCGGGCGGTATCCGTACCGACCTCGCGCAGTACCGTGAACTGGCCGCATTCGCGCAGTTCGCATCGGATCTCGACGAAGCGACCCGCAAGCAGCTCGAGCGCGGCCGCCGCGTGACGGAACTGCTGAAGCAGCCGCAGTACCAGCCGCTGCAGGTGTGGGAACTGGCCGTGTCGCTGTACGCCGCGAACAACGGCTACCTCGACGATCTCGACGTCAAGCAAGTGCTGCCGTTCGAGAAGGGTCTGCGCGACAACCTGAAGACCAGCCACGCTGACCTCATCAAGCGCATCGAAGACACCAAGGATCTCTCGAAGGACGACGAAGGCGCGCTGCGCGCGGCGATCGAATCCTTCAAGAAGTCCGGTGCCTATTGATCCGCGAGTGACACACCGAGGCCGCGCGGGTGCCGATGCGCCCGCGCCGCTTCGGTGAGCGATGCATGAGCCCCGAGTAAAGCGCTGAAGCGCTCACTCGGGGCGCAAAGGAGCAAGCTATGGCTGGAATGAAGGAAATTCGCGGCAAGATCAAGAGCGTGCAGAACACGCGCAAGATCACGAAGGCGATGGAGATGGTGGCTGCATCGAAGATGCGTCGCGCGCAGGAACGCATGCGCGCCGCTCGTCCGTATGCAGACAAGGTCCGTGCCATCGCCGCGCACATGAGCCGTGCGAACCCGGAGTACCGCCACCCGTTCATGGTGGCGAACGACGGCGCGCAGACGGCCGGCATCATCCTCGTCACGACGGACAAGGGGCTGTGCGGCGGTCTGAACACCAACGTGCTGCGTGCGACGGTGCAGAAGTTCAAGGAGCTGGAAGAGAAGGGCCAGAAGGTCGAAGCCACCGCGATCGGCGGCAAGGGCCTCGGGTTCCTGAACCGCTTCGGCGCGAAGGTGATGTCGCAGGTCGTGCACCTCGGCGACACCCCGCACCTGGACAAGCTGATCGGCGCCGTGAAGACGCAGCTCGATCTGTACTCGGAAGGCAAGCTGTCGGCGGTTTATATCGCTTACACGCGCTTCGTCAACACGATGAAGCAGGAAGCCGTGATCGAGCAGCTGCTGCCGCTGTCGTCGGAACACTTCGAAGCCGATGACGGTACGCCGGCGACGTCGTGGGACTACATCTACGAGCCGGACGCGCAGGCAGTGGTCGACGAACTGCTCGTGCGTTACGTCGAGGCGCTGGTGTACCAGGCCGTCGCGGAAAACATGGCGTCCGAGCAATCGGCGCGCATGGTCGCGATGAAGGCCGCGTCCGACAACGCGAAGACGGTGATCAGCGAACTGCAGCTCGTATACAACAAGAGCCGTCAGGCCGCGATCACGAAAGAACTGTCGGAGATCGTCGGCGGCGCAGCCGCTGTTTAAGCGCGCGCCCGGGACGACAACTGCGCCTTTGCGCGAGTAAAGAATCAGGTATTTAAAGGAAAAGCGATGAGTACTGCTGCTTTGGTAGAAGGCAAGATCGTACAGTGCATCGGCGCCGTTATCGACGTGGAATTCCCGCGCGACAGCATGCCGAAGATCTACGACGCGCTCATTCTCGATGGCTCGGAACTGACGCTCGAAGTCCAGCAGCAGCTGGGCGACGGCGTGGTCCGTACCATCTGTCTGGGTGCATCCGACGGCCTGCGCCGCGGCCTGACCGTGAAGAACACGGCGAAGCCGATCTCGGTGCCGGTCGGCAAGCCGACCCTCGGCCGAATCATGGACGTGCTCGGCCGTCCGATCGACGAAGCCGGCCCGATCGAAAGCGAGCATACGCGTTCGATCCACCAGAAGGCACCGGCGTTCGACGAACTGTCGCCGTCGACCGAACTGCTCGAAACGGGTATCAAGGTCATCGACCTGATCTGCCCGTTCGCGAAGGGCGGCAAGGTTGGCCTGTTCGGTGGTGCAGGCGTGGGCAAGACCGTCAACATGATGGAGCTCATCAACAACATCGCGAAGGAGCACGGCGGTTATTCCGTGTTCGCGGGCGTGGGCGAGCGTACCCGTGAAGGGAACGACTTCTACCACGAAATGAAGGACTCGAACGTTCTCGACAAGGTCGCGCTGGTGTACGGCCAGATGAACGAGCCGCCGGGCAACCGTCTGCGCGTCGCGCTGACCGGCCTGACGATGGCCGAGCACTTCCGTGACGAAGGCCTCGACGTGCTGTTCTTCGTCGACAACATCTACCGTTTCACGCTGGCCGGTACCGAAGTGTCGGCGCTGCTCGGCCGTATGCCGTCGGCAGTGGGCTATCAGCCGACGCTGGCTGAAGAAATGGGCAAGCTGCAAGAGCGCATCACGTCGACCAAGAAGGGCTCGATTACGTCGGTTCAGGCCGTGTACGTCCCTGCGGACGACTTGACCGACCCGTCGCCGGCGACCACCTTCGGCCACCTGGACGCAACCGTCGTTCTGTCGCGTGACATCGCTTCGCTGGGTATCTACCCGGCGGTCGACCCGCTCGACTCGACGTCGCGCCAGATCGACCCGAACGTGATCGGCGAAGAGCACTACACGATCACCCGCCGCGTGCAGCAGACGCTGCAGCGCTACAAGGAACTGCGCGACATCATCGCGATTCTGGGCATGGACGAACTGTCGCCGGAAGACAAGCTGTCGGTCGCGCGTGCGCGTAAGATCCAGCGTTTCCTGTCGCAGCCGTTCCACGTCGCTGAAGTGTTCACGGGCTCGCCGGGCAAGTACGTGCCGCTGAAGGAAACGATCCGCGGCTTCAAGATGATCGTCGACGGCGAGTGCGACCACCTGCCGGAACAGGCGTTCTACATGGTCGGCACGATCGACGAAGCCTTCGAAAAGGCCAAGAAGATCCAGTAACGGCTTGAGTGAGTCGCAAGCCGGCGTGTGCCGGCCGGAGCAATAAGTCAGCGATGACTTACATACCGGCCGCCACCGTCGGCCGCAATACGCTCAACCCGTGGATGAGATTGGAGTCGATATGGCAACCATCAAAGTAGACGTCGTCAGCGCGGAAGAGCAGATCTTCTCGGGCGAGGCGAAATTCGTCGCGCTGCCGGGCGAAACGGGTGAGCTGGGCATTCTGCCGGGCCACACGCCGCTCATCACCCGGATTCGTCCGGGTGCGGTGCGCATCGAAGTCGAGGGCGGCAACGACGAATTCGTGTTCGTCGCGGGCGGCATTCTCGAAGTGCAGCCGGGCGCCGTGACGGTGCTCGCCGATACCGCGATCCGCGGCAAGGACCTCGATGCGGCGAAAGCCGAGGAAGCGCGCAAGCGTGCCGAGGAAACGCTGCAGAACGCGAAGTCGGATCTCGACCTCGCGAAAGCGCAATCCGAGCTCGCGACCGCGATGGCGCAGCTCGAGGCGATCCAGCGTCTGGCGAAGATCCGCAGCCGGCACTGAGCCGCGCCGCGTATCCCGCGAAAGAAAGCAGCCTTCGGGCTGCTTTTTTTTCGTGTGCGCCCAGCATGGGCGCATTCCTGCGGGTGGAAGTCCCGCCATAAGCTGATCACGGCAAATGA